>DATKMQ010000055.1 GCA_035541755.1 Syntrophorhabdaceae bacterium | reverse complement strand
TCTCGTTACCACGATCGTAAACATTATCGGGAATTATGTGATCCATAAGGTTGCTATCGAAGCATCAAAAGAGGTGGGATAGTGCAGGGGCACATCAGGATACGTCTCGTGAAAGATACGGCCTTTAAGGGTCTCATCTGTGTGCTTGCCTTTGCGTCTCTGCTTCCTCTCTTTCTGATCCTCTATTACATTACCAAGAGCGGTATTTCAGTAATCAACTGGGGTTTTCTCTTAAACCTTCCGCGCCCTATCGGAGAAACTGGAGGCGGAATATCGAGCGCCATCGTGGGAACTATCATGCTTATTGTGCTCTCCGGGATCATATCCGTCCCCTTCGGCATCGCCACCGGTATATATCTATCGGAGAACAAAGAAGGGAAATTGAGCAATACGGTTCGTCTCTGCGTGATCGTCTTGCAGGGAACGCCATCCATCGTTATTGGTATTATCGCCTATGTCTGGGTCGTGGCCCCCTTGAGGACATTTTCCGCCTTATCCGGCGGCGTGGCCTTGAGCATTATGATGCTCCCTGTTATCATCAAGACCACGGAGGAGACCTTAAAGCTCATACCCTACCATCTGAAAGAGGCATCCCTTGCCTTAGGCGTACCTTACTATAAGACAATCCTCAAGGTCATTCTACCTTCCGGCTTAAGCGGTATAACCACAGGCATTCTGTTGAGCATTGCACGCATTACCGGTGAAACGGCCCCTCTTTTGTTTACCGCCTTCGGCAACCAGTTCATGAACATCAATATTTTTAAACCCATTGACTCTCTTCCGTATCGGATTTTTTATTACGCGATGAGCCCTTACCCGGAATGGCACACCTTTGCTTGGGGCGCATCTTTTATTCTCGTTGTCTTTACACTGGCTTTTAACCTGATCGCAAGGGGGATCTCGGCAAAATGGAAAATACAGTTCTAAAGGTTGAAAACTTTTCAGCCTATTTCGGCGACAATAAGATCCTCAAAGAGATAAACCTTACGGTCACAAAGAACATCGTGGCCGCTCTCATGGGACCATCTGGCTGTGGAAAAACAACCCTCATCAGATGTATCAACAGGATGCATGAGCTTATCCCGGGCGCAAAGGTGTCGGGCGAGATCTATCTTAATGATCACGATATCTATGGCATGGAACCGATCGTGCTTCGAAGAATGGTAGGTATGGTTTTTCAAAAACCAAACCCATTCCCGACCATGAGCATCTACGAGAATGTGATTGCGGGATACAAACTCAACGGTATCCGGCGACCCAAGGACGAATTCGACGGTATCGTGGAACAGTCCTTGAAAAAGGCAGCGCTCTGGAGTGAGGTAAAGGACGTGCTCCACAGGAAAGGAACGTTCCTTTCGGGCGGCCAGCAGCAGCGGCTCTGCATCGCCCGGGCACTCGCCATGAACCCCGAAATACTTCTCCTCGACGAACCTACCTCCGCGCTCGACCCTAAATCCACATCCCAGATTGAAGAGCTCTTCGTTGAACTAAAACAGAATGTCACTATGCTGCTCGTCACACACAACATAGCGCAGGCCGCACGCGTATCCGACTTTACCGCCTTTATTTATCTCGGAGAACTCGTCGAATTCGGCCCCACGGAAAAAATGTTTACCGTGCCCAAAGACAAACGTACAGAAGAATACCTCACAGGAAAATTCGGATAGGAGGCACAATGTTAGAGCAAGAAAAAATCACGGAACTCAAGAAGGAGTTGATCGCCTTCGGGACCCTTGCCGAAACCATGATCGCGAAAAGCATCAGAGGTCTTCTCAAGAAGGAAAAGGCCACACTCCGCGAAATAATCGAAGAACGAGAGCCCGAAGCCAATGCCTTTGAAATAAAGATCGAGGAACTCTGCGTGTCGGTCATCGCCCAGTATCAGCCCATGGCTAAGGAGTTAAGAACCGTCCTTATGATCTTCAAGATGGCGAGCGATATCGAACGTATCGGCGACCATGCTGTAAACATAGCCGAAAGTGCCCTCTTTCTCATGGACAAACAGCCCGTCAAACCCTTAATCGACATTCCACGAATGGCTGACGAGACCACCAAAAGCGTTGATGACGCTATAATGGCATTTATCAACGAGGATGCCTTGCAAGCCAAGAACGTGTGCGAACGGGACGATATTATCGACGGTCTTCAGGTCCAGATTTTTCGGGAGCTCACCACGTTCATGACCTCTGATCCGACAACCATCGAACGGGCACTGCATCTTATCAGGATCGCGAGCAACCTGGAGCGGATTGCCGATCTGGCCACGAACATTTCCGAAGACGTTATCTTCATGGTAGAAGGACGTGTCATCAAACACCACCGCGAGGAGGGGTCGAACCCATAAGCACACCCCCACTTTTCGCCTATAACCCCTGGCAGCCTTAGCCTTCCGAACCCGCTACCCTGTATAATTTCGTTGTAATCGGCATAGAATATCACTATACTCTTGCCAGTCGTTGAAGGAGGGTTACGTGATGCTTGAAGGACATATTTACAAAACGTTTGACCTCGAACTGAAGGAACTCAAGGAGAGACTCCTCTACGAGGGAGGACTTGTGGAGAAGGCCATCGACAGCGCTGTTCGGGCGCTCCTCGAGCGGGACTCGGATCTCGCCAAGAAAGTTATCGTCGAGGACGTCATGATCAACGATCTGGAGGTTGAGATCGATGAGTTCTGTTTGAAGCTGCTTGCCCTGAGACAACCGGCAGCACGCGATCTCAGGTTTATTACAACGGCAATCAAGATCAATTACGATCTGGAGCGTATCGGGGATATGGCCGTCAATGTTTGTGAGCGCGTTGAAGAACTCAACAGGGAACCACAGCTCAAACCTTACATCGATCTGCCGAAAATGACGGAAACGGTCAGGTCCATGCTCAAGGAAAGTCTCGATGCCTTCGTAAGGGAGGATGTGTCCCTGGCGCTGAAAGTCACCAAGGACGATGCCCAGGTTGACCAGCTCCTGGACCAGATGTTTCGAGAACTGCTCACCTATATGATGCAGGATATGCGAACGATTTCACGCGCCACGAGGCTCTTATTCATCACCAAGTATCTGGAGCGCATGGCGGACCATGCCGTCAATATAGCGGAACTTGTCATCTTCATGGTAGAGGGACGGATTATCAGACATCTGAAGGAGCCTGGGGAATAACCGCTTGACGAATAGAATCGCACTATTTCTCCTGTGTCTCACGCTCATACTCTGTTCCTGCGGGCATAACGGAGGGGGACGAGGTGAGCGGGCAAAACATACGATCACTGTGGCGGGCTCCACATCGGTCATGCCATTCACCGAAAAGCTCGCAGAGCATTTCATGCTCGACCATCGGAATTTTGTCATAGATGTTCAGGGCGGCGGCTCAACGGCCGGTATCCAGGCCATTATGAACAATACGGTCAGTATCGGCATGTCCTCAAGGGACTTAGACGACAAAGAAAAGATGCTCAATACCATTACCATATGTCACGATGGCATCGCAATCATTGTCAATCCTCAGAATCCGGTCAGGTCGCTCACTTTGCAGCAGATACGAGACATCTTCAGCGGCAAGATCAGGGATTGGAAGGAACTCGGCGGCATAGATCGCGAAGTTGACGCGGTGACCAGAGAGGAAGGCTCGGGCACCCGAAGCGCCTTCGAAGAGCTGGTTATGAAAGGCAAGGCCATAGACGACAGCATCATGGTGCAGGACTCGAACGGTTCCGTAAAGGAAGTGGTGGCCACGGACCCGTACGCCATGGGCTACATATCGCTCGGCCTCGTTGACCAGAAAGTGCGTTCTGTGATTGTCGACGATGTAGCGCCGTCAATCAAGAATATAAAGACTGGCCGCTACAAGATTGTCAGGCCATTTCTCTATGTTACCAATGGAGAGCTCGATCCCTACGCCAAAGAATTTGTCAATTTCGTCCTTTCTAAAGACGGACAGAATATCCTCATAAAGGAAGGTCTTGTAAGCCTCTATGATTGAGAAGTCGCTTTTCAAAGAACGCCTGGTCAAATGGGTACTCGTCCTGTTTGCGCTTTCCTCGCTTCTGTTTCTTTTCCTCATATTCATGTTCATCTTTTCGGAAGGCTTGCCTCTGTTTTTGAAGGTGGGCTTGTTCAAGATTATCGGCGGCTCCAAATGGGCCCCAACAAAAGGCTTCTTCGGCATATTTCCCATGATCATCTCCTCGTTCCTCGTCACCTTCGGTGCGCTCGTGATCGGAGCGCCCATGGGACTTTCCTGTGCCATCTATCTTTCCGAATATTCAGGGAAGAAAATGAAGATGTTCTTGAAACCGGCGCTCGAGCTCCTCGCCGGGATACCCTCCGTGGTCTATGGTTTTTTAGGCGTGATCTATATCGTTCCCCTGGTCAGAGACTATCTCGGGGGGTCGGGTTTTTCCCTTCTTTCCACATCGATCATCCTCGGCGTGATGATTCTTCCCACCATTATCAGTATCACCTTCGACTCGCTCGTCAGCGTGCCGAGGACATATCGGGAAGGCTCACTCGCCATGGGCGCTACAAAATGGCAAACTATTTACAAGGTAATTTTGCCATCAGCAAAATCTGGCATCCTGGCAAGCTTCATCCTCGGCATGGGCAGGGCCATCGGTGAGACCATGGCGGTCATAATGATTGCCGGTAACGCCTTAAAAATACCGGGCAGCATCCTTGATCCGCTTCGCACCCTAACGGGCAACATAGCTCTTGAGCTCTCATACGCGAGCGGAGACCACAGGCTCGGTCTCTTCTCTACCGGCGTGGTTTTGATGGTCATTATCATGCTGCTCAATTACGTGGCTAATTTTGGAATTAAGAGGAAGATAGCGAAATGAGGATACATCCACGGATTATCAACAGGATTGTGGAGTTCGGCCTCAACATTCAGGCCTTTTTTACTGTCGGTATACTGGTAGTCATTGTGGCTATTATCTTTTTTAAGGGCTTTCCCTATGTAAATCCTGAGTTCATCTTCGCCTTCCCTGACGATATGGGACGCCACGGAGGTATTTTTCCCTCCATCGTGGGCACCATGCAGCTTGCCTTTTTATCAATCGTGTTTGCGACCCCGCTCGGTGTGGGAACCGCCGTTTTTCTCACCGAGTATACGCGCGAGTCAACCTTCACCAAACTCATCCGCTTTGGTGTTGAATCGCTCGCCGGCATTCCTTCGATCCTCTATGGCCTCTTCGGTTTTATCTTCTTTGTCATCAAGCTTGGTATGGGATGGTCTTTACTCGCCGGGGTTCTCACCATGACCATTATGATCCTCCCCACAATTATCAGGACAAGCGAAGAAGCCATACGATCAGTGCCCCGACAGTTACGCATCGTGAGCTATTCGCTGAGCGCGACCAAATGGGAAACGATCAAGAAGGTAATCATCCCGGCAGCGGCCCCCGGCATCCTTACGGGCATTATGTTGAGCGTGGGCCGTGCCGTTGGCGAAACCGCCGCTATTATATTCACCATGGGTAGCTCATTGAGACTCCCGCTCTCGCTCATGGATTCGGGAAGGACCATGGCGGTTCACTTCTATATACTCGCCCGTGAAGGTATCTCCATGGAAAAGGCGTATGGAACGGCCCTGGTCCTGGTCTTAAGCATATTATCTATTAATGTGCTCGCTTATTATGTGATGCACAAAGCAATATCAAAGTACTCATGAGGAACCATGAACACAAAGATCGCAATTGAGAGATTGCGGCTCTCCTTCGGAAAAAACGAGGTCATAAAAAACATCACGATTAACGTCTATAAGAACGCCATCACGGGCTTTATGGGTCCTTCCGGGAGCGGCAAGTCGACCATTATCTCTGTCATCAATAGAATGATCGATTTTGAAGACAACGTGAATATTCACGGAAGGGTCTATATAGACGGAAAGAATATTCTCGACGACTCCAATAATCCGGTGAGCCTGCGCAGACGCGTGGGTACCGTATTTGCCGTGCCTATACCGCTGCCACGCTCGATCTTTGAGAATATCGCCTACGGACCGCGGCTCAAAGGTTTGACCGGTAGGAGGGAACTCCACAATATCGTAGAGGAGAGCCTCAAAAAAGCGTTCCTGTGGGATGAGGTCAAAGACAGACTCAATCTCTCGGCTCTCAAACTCTCCGGCGGCCAGCAGCAGCGGCTTTGTCTTGCCCGCACACTCGCCCTCAAACCGGAGATCATTCTTCTCGATGAACCCTGCTCCGGTCTTGATCCTATCTCCACCGCAAAAATTGAAGACGCATTGAACGAGCTTAAGTCGGATTACACTATCGTGCTCGTATCCAACAATACGAAGCAGATCGCACGTATAACCGATTTTGCCGCCTTCTTCTACATGGGAAAACTCGTCGAATATAACACGACCGAAAGGGTCTTTACGACCCCGCTCGAGAAACAGACTGAAGACTATATCCAGGGGAAATTCGGATAATGAATGCTTTTGCACTGGAAACAAAGAATTTGAACCTCTTCTACGGCACGTTTCACGGACTGAAGAATATCGACTTTCGCGTTTTTCCGCGGGCCATCACGGCCCTCATCGGGCCTTCGGGCTGCGGCAAATCCACGCTTTTGCGTTGTTTTAACCGCATGAACGATCTTATCGACGATGTGCGTATCGAAGGAGACATTCGCGTACATGATGAAAAGGTAGAGAATATCGACATCATCGAGCTTCGCAAGAAAGTGGGCATGGTCTTCCAAAGGCCCAACCCCTTCCCGTTTACCGTATACGAAAATATGGTCTACGGCCTTAAGGTGCATGGCATGGGTAATAAGAGGTATCTGCGTGAGACCGTGGAGAAGTGTCTTTTTTCTGTGGGCCTCTGGGATGAACTCAAGGACAAAATGAGCGCCCCGGCGCTCACCCTATCGGAAGAAATCAAGCAACGGCTCTGCATTGCTCGCGTCCTGACGGTCGAGCCGGAGATCATTCTCCTCGATGAACCCTGCTCCGCGCTTGATCCCATCGCCACCATGAGAATCGAGGAACTCATGATGGAGCTCAAACAGGACTATACGATCCTCATCGTAACGCATAACATGCAACAGGCGGCGAGGGTCTCGGACTACACGGGTTTTATGCTCTTGGGCGATCTCGTTGAGTTCGACGAGACCCCCCACATTTTTACCTCTCCCAAAGACGAGAGGACAGAGGGCTACATTACCGGCCGTTTCGGATAGGCCTCAGTCCTGATTGTCCCCCATTCTCCGTGGACATGTAGAGACGGACCGGACTATTTCTTCTTGATCTGTCTCGCATAGAGATCGTCCGATCGCTCCCAGGTCAGACTTACCGTGTCTCCTTCCTTGATCTCGTCCAAGCTGGCCTTTTTGCCCTTCACAAGTATAGTTGTGTCAGGCCTGACCGTTGCTCCAACCGTGACATCCTGACCACCGGACATATCTGTTATGACGATGGCCATCTTCTGTGTGTCTACGGCCATCACCTTGCCTGTAGCAGTGCGTATCATGGCCTTGTCCGCATAGGCCAAGCCCGCACACACAAGGGAGATTGCTGCAACCAATACCATGATCATCGATTTCTTCATACGATCCTCCTTTTAAAGAAACTCCTTTTCATAGAGGATAAGTAAGCATCGGTGAATGAAGATTCAATAGCGGGTCATCGACACCCTGGCGTTGTTGACACGAAGCGGACAAAATAGTATCGTAAGGAAAAACTGCCAGGGGGTGTTCGGTGGGAGTAAACAACAAGATCTTTATGGAAGTTATCGAATGGTTCGACGATACGGGCAAGGAGATCGCCCACAGAATTCCCGGAGAGGGTTCAGGCGAGATTAAATACGGGGCACAGCTTACGGTGCGGGAGAGCCAGGCCGCGGTTTTTTTCTACGAAGGCAAGGCATACGACGCTGTGGGCGCGGGAAGATACACCCTCTCAACCCTCAATATCCCCGTCATCACAAAGATACTGAGCCTGCCCTGGGGGTTTACAAGCCCGCTTCGCGCTGAGGTCTACTTTGTAAACATGAAGACCTTCCCGAACCTCGCCTGGGGTACGAGAGACCCTGTTGCATTCAAGGACGCCGAGCTGGGTCTCATACGTTTAAGGGCATTCGGCGTCTTTAACATCAGGGTGGCACAGCCTACACTCTTTATTAACTCAATCGTGGGCACCCAGAACGTGTATACGGTGTCCGATATCGAGGACTACCTCGGCAAGGTGATCGTGTCAAGGTTCAACGACTATCTCGGTGAAAAACTCGATACCGTCTTTAACCTTCCCGGCCAATACGAAGCCATATCGGAAGGTCTCATCAAGACCTTAGAGCAGGATTTTGCTCGTTTCGGCATTATGCTCTCCAATCTCTACATCGACTCCATTACGCCTCCGCCGGAGGTGCAGAAGGCCATAGACGACAAGAGTAAACTCGGTATCTTCGATGACCTCAATAAACTCCTCAAAATGAAGGCTGCCATGGCCGTTGAGGAAGCTGCGCAGAATCCCGCACAGGCCGGTGCCGGACTTGGCATGGGGTTAGGATTCATGATGCCAGCCATGTATTCGGAAATGGCAAAAAACGATCCACAAAGTAAGGCGTCTCTCAAATGTCCCGACTGCAAGAATGACATTACGGCGGATGCAAAGTTCTGTCCTTCCTGCGGGCACCAGCTTCTCATATATCAACAGTGTGCGAGCTGCGGCAAGAACGTGCCGCCTCATGCCAGGTATTGTCCCTTTTGCGGCCAGGCCACGACAGATAAGCAATCGGCCGCGGTTTGCCCTCATTGTAAGACAGAAAACATCCCCGGGGCCACTTACTGCAATCAGTGCGGTGAGAAGATATAGCGGTCTGTATGCGCATTGAACACCAGTGCCCGCAGTGTGGAGGCCCCGTGGCCTTTGAAGAAACGGACAGGCTTCTTGCGTGCAGTTTCTGCAAAACAAACCTCTACATCCAGCCGTCCGACTACTTCCGCTATGCTTTTTCTCCTGCCTTTGGCGTGACGGAAAAAATCGTCTATATCCCTTATTGGCGCGTGAGGGGCATACGCTTCGCCTGCAGAACGAGCGGGATTAAGGACACGCTCATCGACAGAACGATCCTTGCCGTAAACTTTAAAGGACTTCCCGACACGCTTGGCGTGCGACCCCAGGCTGTAAGTCTCAAATTCGCAGACAAAAAGGAAGGTGAACGTTACCTGGAACCACAGGTTGTCTTTTCTTTCGCCTTCATGGAATCGCAAACGGACTGGTCCTCCAGCGCGGGCCTTTTTAGGGAGACTACCGGTTTCTCCTCCCTTAACTTAAGAGCGGCATTAGGCAGTGAGTTGAGCACCGCAGGCACAGAGGCCCGAGAGGATAAACTCTACTTAGAATCTTTCGTGGCTGAACAGGCGCATCTTGTGTACGCACCCTTCTTCATAAAAGACCAAACGTTTTATGACGGGCTCACCGGGGACGCGGTTAATGCCGCGGTGGATACAGAGAGTATGGACGGGATCTTGTCCCGGGGAGACTGGGGCATACGCTTTTTGTCCACTCTCTGTCCTCAATGCGGTTTTAACCTCTCGGCTGAGCGCGATAGCTGCGTGCTCGTCTGCGCGCACTGCGACACCTGCTGGCACGCTATCGATCAGGGCGATCTGCAGGCCCTGGATTTTCGGGTCTTAAGCCCTGATAACCCCGCGGGGAAATACGCCTTCTTGCCTTTCTGGAGGACAAAGGTCCTTATTGACGGCATAAACCTTAAATCGTACGGCGACCTGCTGAGAGCGTCTGATCCCGTGGCATTCTCGCAGTGCGGCCGCACAGAGTCGGATCTTTATTTCTGGACACCGGCGTTCAAGATCGCGCCTTCTATTTTCTTGAGAACGGCCCATCGCATGACGCTCACCAACCCTGACGGGACTACTCTCAATGAAATGCGTGATATTCTTCTCTATCCTGCAAACGTGTCGCCCTCCGAGGCGGCTCAGAGCCTGAAGGTTGTACTGCTCGATATGATGCAAAGAAAACAGGAGCTCCTGCCCGAGCTAAGCAAGATCACCATCACGCCGACGGAATCGGTTTTGGTCTTTTATCCGTTCCTCGATACGGGTTACGAATTAAGTGACATGCGCGTAAGATGCGGCATCATGAAGACCGCCCTTACGTGGGGACACAACCTCTGAACGATAATGAAAAAAGGGGGGCGGCCCCGGACGCGCTCGTACCTGTGAGAGATACGCAAAGTTTACGAGAAAGACCGGATGTAAGACTGATATTATGATTGACAACCCACAAGACGCATACTAACATTTACCAATTGCAACCTCTCTTAACTTTGTCGTCATCGGGGGCTTAAGTAACTACACGCGGCAGATCCATGAGTGTTCACGGGTCGAGCCCATGGCGCCCGCGCGTAGGACGCATGGGCCGATGATTAAGGAGGATGATCATGGCAACGATGGGTGTTTGCGGTGACAATTGTCTTTACTGCCCCAGGTATATCGCTACGAGGGGAGGCAAGGCCGAAGATCTGGAAAAGGTCAAAGGGCTATGGGTGCGGCTTGGTCTCAGAGAACCATCTATACCGGCCACGGACCTCGCCTGTTATGGGTGCACCCCTCAAAACAAATGCGCCTATAACGAGATAAGGACCTGCGCGTACGAGCGAGGCATCGATAACTGCGGGTTGTGTGATGCCTATGCCTGTGAACTCGTAAAGGCCGCGCTTGCAAAATCAGATACACTTCGTTCTCGTGCGTGCTCGGTTTCTACATCGGAGGAGATGGAGCTCCTGAATAGGGCTTACTTTTCCAAAGAGCAGAACCTGGATCAGATACGTTTAAAAAGGCATAAGAAAAACAAGCCGTGAGGAGGGATGTTACTCGAGGCTACAGTGCTTTGGGTCGATTACGTGCTGCGACAATCGACATCAGTGAAGCGATGAGGAGGCTATCATGAGAATTGCGGTCTTCGGCACAGGCGGTGCCGGCGGCTACTTTGGCGCCCAGCTGGCCCGCGCCGGTGAAGATGTTGTCTTTATAGCCCGGGGCAAGCATTTAGAAGCAATTCGGCAACACGGGCTTTGCCTCGAAACCACTGCAGGCGAGGTTCTCATTCAGCCTGCGCAGGTGACCGACGACCCTCACCGGGCGGGACCTGTTGATGTCGTCCTCCTCGGTGTTAAGACGTGGCAGGTAACTGAGGCCGCGCGGGCAATAAAGCCCATGATGGGGTCGGATACCTTCGTTGTGCCGCTTGAGAATGGCGTGGAGGCATCTTCACAACTGGCGGAGGTTCTCGGGCCTAAGCGCGTCGTTGGAGGCCTGTGCGGGACCTTAAGCTGGATCGTCGGTCCCGGACGAATTCGCAGCATCGGCGAATCGCATTTTATCAAATTTGGGGAGCTCACCGGAGGGCCGAGCGGACGGACTGAAAAGCTCAGAGTTGCTTTCCAACGTGCCGGAGTGAAAGTCGAAGTTCCTTCGGATATCCAGGTATCGCTCTGGGAAAAATTCCTGGTGGTGGTTTCGTTCGGAGGGATCGGGGCAGTGTCAAGGGCACCCATCGGGGTGATACGGACCATCCCAGAAACGAGGCAACTCTTAACACAGGCATTGACCGAAGTCATTCTGGTGGCCAAAGCCCGTCACGTAGGACTTCCGGATGACAGTATGGAAAAAGCGATGGCATTTCTCAGCTCTTTGGCACCAAGCGGAACAACCTCGCTCCAGAGGGATATCGCGGAAGGTAAACCGTCCGAACTCGAGGCGTGGAATGGGGCCGTGGTGCGGCTCGGCCGGGATGCGGGTCAGTTGACCCCCCTTCATCAGTTCATCTATCACACTCTTTTGCCGCTCGAGCTGAAAGCCCGGGGCGTAATCGAGTTCCCGCGGTGAGGCGATAGCGGTGACAAGAAGTGAATTGAACGCCAATATATATGCATTCGTTGCGGCTGTCCTGGTCGGGGCATCGGTTGTGGCGGTAAGAGTTGCCGTGCGGGAGATCCCACCTTTGACGCTTGCCATCCTGCGGTTTGGTCAGGGAGGTCTCGTCCTGCTTATCGCCCTTTGTCTCGTTGCACGCAGCTCCCTTCGCATTGGAAAATCCTCTGTCACAGCTTGCGCACGCGCACGCCCTGGCGATCGTGCTCGTAATCCTTCTCGGTCTATTTGGCGGTGCGGTAAATTTTCTCTGGACCTTTGCCCTCACGCATTTGTCCCCGACCCAGGTAGCGGTATACGCAAACCTGAACCCTATGGCAGCAACCCTGCTCGGTGCAACGCTTTTGGGAGAAAAACTGACCGCCACGTTTCTCGCGGGGCTTGGCGCTGTTCTCACGGGGGTATTGCTCGTGAATATACGCCCGAAAAAATAGTCTGAAACGAGTGCAACCCTTCAATTACTATTTGAACAGGGGACGGTGGTAATGCGCAGATGCGCCCTCTCGGTATCCGCTGAAGACAAAACAAGAAAAGGTGAATTGAAGAACATAAACCTGCCGTTACAGGTCAAGCCAGGAATCGGAATAGAGTGTCCGGTTGAGAAGCACCCGCGTGGTTTTCACGTAATCAGCCTCTTCTTTCGAAAGGGCCGCAACATCGGGCTCCTCCCCATCCATCGCCCGGTGCACAAGGGCTTCGAGCCCGGGCATCTTCCCCTTGGCTATGTCATACAATTCCTTGTCGAATGCATCGACGATGGCGGAGTACATACCGTATCTTTTGACCATGATAAGATAGGTCCTGTTTAGAATACCCCTTAAGGTCTTGGGCACTCCGTTTGATACGTTTGAGATCCCGCATGTAGATTTGCAGTAGGGAGACAAATCCTTGAGCATCATGATGAATTCCAAACAGCCCTGAAGCTGCATTTGCTGGGTATTGACCGGCAGGATCAAGGGATCGAGCCATATGTTCTCCTCCGGTATGCCTATGGCGGCTGCCGCAGCGATAATCTCAGCGGCAAAGAGCCCGCGTTCATTCACGTCTCTGGGGATGCCTTCTAAACCCAGGGTGAGACCGATAAAGGACGCGCCGTATTTCTTGGCGAGCGGCATAAGCTTAGTGATCCTTTCCGGCCTCGCCGAAATAGAGTTGATCAGGGCCTTATTTCTGCACACCGCAAGACCCGCCTCCATAGCCTCCATATTGGTCGTGTCAAGGGAGAGCGGCAGGTCGGTCACATCCTGGACCAGATTGACGAGCCACTCCATAAATTCCCGGCCGCCCTTACGGGCAGGTCCGATATTGAGTTCAATGAGGTCCACACCCGCCCTCACTTCCGCCTCAACCATCGCTCTGACAGGCTGAGGCTCGCGCTTCTTAAAAGCCTCTCCGACGAGCCTTGACATGACATTGAGATTTTCTCCGATCAGGATCATAAAACATTCCTACTCTGATATAACGATTTTCAGCGACGCGCGCAACACTTAAGAGCCCGCCCTATGCTTTCCACATCTTGAGGTATGCCGGTATGTGGGCAGCTTCACGGGGGCCCACGAGGACCTCCCATCCGGCGAGCTCTTCTTCAAGATCGCCGAGTATGGCAGCCGCGTAGCCCGGGATAATGAGCTTTTTGTGGCTCACCTTTTCCATGATGCCGCACTTCTTGATGAAGGCGCCCACGAGGTCTCCCACAAATTTTCCTGCCGCCCATGCGGTCATCACAGAGAGCCCTTCCGTATCCATGATACAGAGCCAGCTTGGGACGCGTGAGTTCTCAATCTCGCCGCTCACTATGAAATAGGTGAGTGAAAAGTTGGCAGTCACAAGCACAGGGGAATTCTCATCGGGGTTGTTAATGGGATAGATGCCCTCTTTGGTGGTCATGGGTCGCTGGGGGTCCGTATAGATGTTGAGCCTTTGCAAGAGAAGTGGGAATAGGCTCTCTCCCTGAAAATCGCTCATAACCAGAATGCCTGCATATTTTGCCACAAAAACAGATGCGATGAGCGTCTCTTTCATGAGGTCCTGAGCCATCTCGCAGGGAAAGGTGATAGTCGGAAATCCGAGCGGCTTGTACTTGCTCACGAGCGCAGCCCTCCGCATGGCGACCTGCTCCTGAAAGGCGTCTTTAACCGTTCTCGTCGAGGTGTCTATGACGAGGTCCTTGAGACCAGTGGCTGTGAGTTTCTCCGCAAGCCGGGCGGCATCCTCAATTCCCTCCCCTTTCACTACAAGAGGCAATCCGTACTCTTTCGCAATACCACCCATGGCTTCGTAGTTCTCGGACGTAGCGGCATAGATGAGTGGTTTTCTGTCTCGGACGATCCCCGCGGCTTCCTTCATTACGGAAGGGTCCACAGCCAGAAGGATTAGCCCGTAGGGTGTTTCACGAGCCTTTTTCACGAGACTCATAAATCTCTCGCTATTTCCCGTGCATTTGAGGGCGACAAGCTCGGGTCTCATAATCACGCCCACCCGCTCGTATTGATAGGAGGCGAGCTTTGAGAATCGCGCTTCTATCTCAGTCTCATCCATGGCGTCGCTTATAATAATGGCCACACCGCACTTATTCAAAAAGGTTTTTTCGTGGCGGAACATGACCGTCTCGCCGCCGATTCTCGTCTCGTATTCGCCTGCGCCTATCACCACCTGCCTTATTGGCGGGGCGCTTGCGTCAGAAAGCTCCTGTCGCGCCTCCTCCGACACATGGACGCAGAGATCAAGCTCGGTCTTACCCGCCGCAAGTGCCATGGCAAAGGCAAGACAGGTCGGGTATTTGCATTCCCCGCAGTTCGTCTTGGGGAGAAGTTTGAATATTTGGATTCCCGTGAGTCCCATCAGCCACTCCTTATTTTTGAACTATTCCGGTAAAGCATTCGTACGACAAGAACAACTTTCTCACATCAACGCTTCCATGTTCAGTGAAGGGTGTCCCTTGCTTGTGATATAGTCGAGCACTTCCTCCTCTGTCTTGGCCACCGATTCGTCAGCGATCATCTCAGGCAGATCGGGGTAGCCGAGTTCTTCTCCTCTTGTCTTGAGCCGGTGATAGATTTCCTCCTTGAGTCTTTTCGGCATCCATACAAGCCGAAGCAACCCGCCATCGCCCTTAAGAAACTTTCTCTGCGTGATGTTGAATTTGCTGTGGCCGAGAAAGCCGGGTGTTTGTGCTCCTCCGCCAACGGAACCGGCCAGGCTCGTAAACTTCATGCCGCACGGCGTCATATCGGTAAAGTCCCTATCGACGGTCATAACGCCATTACACATGGGCAGGATGGCAGCGAGACATTCGCAGCACCCGCAGGTAGTCATGGGATCGACCATGAGGCTATAGAAGCTCACGCTCTGCACACTCTGACGGGACGCCTTTTTTACGAATTCATCACAGCCCTGAAACTTTCCATATTTCTCGTCCGTGCATTCGCCTTTTTTCACCGGTTGATTGGGACCCTCAGGGTTTATCTCGTTAGAAGCCCGGCAATCGAGCCAGTTGTAAGCGCCGCACAGGCCGGTCCTTTCAGGGCTCACCATGCAGACGTGGTTGGGGGCGAAGGACTGACACAAGGTACACGAGTAAAACGTATCAACGCTTTCATCCGTCATGTTCTCGACGCGCGCATCCCTCTGTGCATAGACGCTGCGCGCACGCTCGAGGATCTCTTCAACCTTTGCTTCTTCCGTACAGATCTTAATCTGAACTTTATCGAAGATGGCGCCGAAATCCTGATGATATTTCGCATGGATGATTTTCCCTATGTCTTTGAGGGTAAACCCCTTTTCAACTGCTTGTTTGGAAACCCTGATCCAGGCGATGTCTCTCTGCCCGATATGCATAACACCCTGCGCCTGATTGATGAGATGATGGTTCTGACGCTCCAAAATCGGCTCGAAATCTTCTTGAAAGGTCCTCCCCGCAACTTCCGCCACGAGCGCAAAATGGAGTCTGGTGCCTGGCGTAACGTCTCCCACATCCTGGCCTGTAAGCTCGATCTTCCCGTCCTCCACCTCTTCCATTCTCCTCATTGTGGTCAGCTCCACGGCCGTGGTTTTTCCGCCACCCATCTCAAGGTAGATGTCTTCTCCCCGGACACGCTCGCCTTCGAATGCAGGTCCGTAAGAAACAGGGATAGGGACTTTTAAGACCTGTACCTTGAGTCCTCTCACCTCCACGGCTTTCTCAACGATTTGATCATGGGGCACATTGGACACAACATGTTCGTATGTACAGATCCCTGTGGGCAACACCTGAGGTATCGGCGTATCGGCAATCGTCGGAAAACCCCAGTTGATGGCCCCCGCAGCGTTTGCGTACCATTCGTCGGTCACGTGACCCAGCGCGAGCACAAAGGCATAGGTCCTGTCTTTGTTGTAGATAAGGTTTTTACGAAAATCTCCCGGCTTAATTCCGCCAAAGGCCATGGCGACCCTGCACGCAAACCCGATGGCAAAAACCGCCTCATAGATATCGGGCCCGAGCGACGCGAGTCGCGTGGGCCAGCCCACCTGTATATCGGCCTCCCTCAATTGCTCGGCGAAACGTTTCCCGCCGTTCTCTCCACACATAAAGACGTAGAGATTTTTCTCCTGCAGTTCAAGTGCGATTCTTGCAGCCGTGGCCGAATCCGGGGCAGCGCCCACGATGGCTGCAAACCCCGGGGCGGTTCCGTCCACAAACTCGACGCCTCTCTTCCTAAAGATCACATCGTTTGCTGCGCCAAGCCACACGGTTTTGTCGGTAGGGTCTTCGCTGTTTATGGCATAGCGGTTAGGCTCCTCCAGGTAGCGAATCGCCTCGATGATCTCTTCGGCAAAAAAGGTGGCCATACCGGCGTCCAGGGCAGGAGCAAGATAGGGCAGAGGCACATTCTCGCGGACGGGCGGAGGGATGAGCCTTTTGCAGATATCGAGTACTCGCCTCATCTCGTTTATCTTCGAAACACCGATACCGGTTATTGCGTAGATAATCGGAAGATAGTAGGCCGTATTCGGAAAACCGACCTCTTGACCGGGGCCGAATTTTTCAAGCGCCTCCTCGTACTTGTCCTCCGCCAGCCTCAGTATCTTGTGAGCGCCTCTGATCGCAGCGGACCCAATAATCTTGGACACTAATAGACTCCTTTTGACATGTTGCGCCCGCAGTCCTGCTCTTTAAATCCTGCACGCTTCATAGTTCAGTCGAGCGCCCTCCTCATGCCCATATCAAAGAGTACCCGTTCACGTGACTTATTAAGACCCAGCGCATCTCTCTTCTTATCGATATGGGCTATCATAAGATGCGCCGCCTTGACCGGGTCAGGCTCAAAAGCCCACATGCCCTTGTACATCTCCTCATGTTCCTTGAAGAGATGTTCGGTTACCTTTTCGCTCCCGACTGTGGGCCAGGTGGTTCCAAAAACGGTGAAGATCCCTGACGCCACGAAATACTGGCCGATCGCGAGGGCCTTCTCACTCATCCACTCAGGCGCAGCTCCCGCCGCGGGAATATCGCTCAAATCATCACCCAGGCCGCCTTCTTTGACCACCGCGGTGGCGGCAATGAGGATCCGCGAGTTGTCCACACACGCGCCCATGTGAAGCACCGGTGGAATACCCACGGTCTCGCAGACCTCGGCAAGCCCGGGTCCGGCAAATTCTCCGGCAGCCTCCGGCTTGAGCAGCCCTGCTTTGCCGCAGGCCATAGCCGCGCATCCTGTGGTCAGCACGAGCACGTCGTTCTTTATGAGCTCTTTGATCATGGTAATGTGACCCTCATCGTGAACAGACCGTACGTTGTTGCAGCCCACGACCCCGGCCACACCCCGTATTCTTCCATTCGTGATGTTATCGTTTAACGGCCGGTAGCTGGCCCTGAACAGTCCGCCAAGAAGATAACCGATGGTCTCCTGGCTGAAGCCTGCCACCATATCCTGGCTCACGTCGGGTATATATACGGCCTTGCGGTTCTTATAGTTCTCGATAGCCATCTTGAGTATTTGCTTTGCCGTGTCGAGACCTGTCTCCGGGTGAAATTCGATATGCGTGGCGCCCTCTATCATTGCCCTGTCTGACGTGGTGATGAGCTTGGTATGAAAACATTCCGCCACATTTCTCAAGCCCTGCATCTCGCACTGCACATCGACCGTCATAACCTCCACGGCACCAGTAACGAGCGCGAGTTCCTGCTGGAGAAAGTTGCCCGCTACCGGAATACCGTGGCGCATGAGCACCTCGTTCGCCGAACAGCACATACCGGCGAGATTGATGCCCTTGGCCCCCGAGTTCTCTACGAGTTTCTTTATTTCCTGGTCTTTAGTTGCCACGACGAGCATCTCCGGCAAGAGGGGCTCGTGCCCATGGACGACCACGTTGATCTCTTCTTCCTTCAGAACGCCCAGGTTGATCGCTCCGAGCACAGGCACCGGCGTGCCGAACATGATGTCTTGGAGGTCTGTGGAGATCATGGAACCGCCCCAGCCGTCCGCGAGGGCGGTACGGGTGGCCTGTCTCAAAAGATGCTTGTAATCCTGATCCACCCCCATATGCGTTCTGTGCATGGTTTCAACGACCTCACGGTCTATGCCGCGAGGCGTTACGCCGAGCCTCTTCCAGATCTCCTGGCGTTTGAGCGGGGCTTTTTTGATGTAAACGAGCTCACCACGCTGTTTACCGAATTCTTGAAGCGCCTTTTCTCCCACCTCGATAGCAACGTCTCTTATTTCTCTCCCCTCTATCTCAATGCCAAAATCGAGGGCAACCTCGAGGAGTTTCATTTCATCTTTGATCGAAAAACCCTGCGCCTCACCGCGGGCGGCCTTCAAGAACGTCTCTGCCACTTCCCGTGCATGATCCGAGTGCGATGCCGCACCTGCAGCTATCTTACGCGCAAAATTCCTCGCCACGATCGTTTCAATGGTGGCGCCGCAGACCCCTGTCCTCTTCTTTCCCTCATCCTTCCTTAAGCGGGGAAGCCTGCACGGCCCCATTGCGCAAACCTTGCAGCAACTCTCTTCAACCCCTATGGGACACGGCTTGATTTCATCCCCGCGGGCAAATACCGTCTCGATGTCTTGCTTTTGCGCCTTGTCGATAAGCTCAAGTGTCGCACGATCAATACTCTTTTCTTTCGCTTCCGGCATAGTACCTCCTCAGACCATCAACTCCCGAATCATATCCTTGATGATCTTCATACTTTCCGGATGTCGCACGATCACGATATCGGCGCCAGCCATAATGAGACTCATAGCCGTCACAGACTCTATCAATATGGAACGTTTGGTCTCGTCGCCCAGTTTCGGATCTTCCTCTTTGGTAAGTCTCACTTCACGCGTTTTCCAGACCTCATCCGCTACGTTACAGATAATGGGGTTCTGCAGCTTGGCGTCTTCCTGGGTGAGCCCCGCCATTCTGTCACGTTCCATGACCGAATACGTGTATTCAAGCCCGTACCCGAGGGCACCCGTGGTCGGGTCCATAATGATCTTCTCATCGGGTACGCCCAGATTCCCAAGGAGTATGTTCAGTTGTTTGGCAAGGTTGACATCGAGCGGAGAAGAAGCCGCTACAGTCTGGCCGTACGCAATAGACATGGCCCCCACCTGTTTGTAGTTCTTTTCCGTCACCGGTCCCAGCGCAACATTTCTTCCCTCACATACCTCTGCAATCCGCCTGAAAAGCACCGCGTCCTTTTCGTCGTTTGACGTGCCCCAGACGATAAGCGGGATGGCGAGAGCGTCGGCGATGCTTTTCACCCGGGAAGCCACCTCTTCCGCGTCACGGTTCATGCCGTTTGGATCTGCGCTTTTTAACTGCAAGGCGATCATATCCGCTTGATAGGCGTCGGCGCACTTCTTGGCCCACAAGAGAGGATCATGGATCACATCGCGGTAGGGCTCGATTGTCCAATGCTGCCAGTCATCGGGCTTACAATCCCAGACCTCGAGGGCGACCTTCGGAGGGTTTGGCATCTCTCCTTCGAAAAGATAGAAAGGATAACAGGACTCTCCGCCGATCCTTAACGCATGCGGGCCATCTCCAATCGATACCTCTTTGATTGAGCCCGTATATTTTATCTTTGGAATCTCGAACGCCATTCAAGCCCTCCCTCACGCGTCTTGTTTTCTTCTTTCGCTGCCGAACCAATCCTTGCTATACCAGTATCTCAAGGCCGATTTGAGATATCCCAGCTTATCCTCTCTGGTTTCAAGCTTGGCCCTCCAGTCGCCCCGTTCGTTGGGCTTACCTGCCTCATATGTGGACCCCAGGACTTTTACTTTCTTTCCGCTGAAATCCTTTTTTTCGTCGTAGCTCATATATTCATCGGTCATAGTCTCCTCCAGCAAAACCAGGCTATCTATTGTGGTTCAGCGGATCTCGTATGGTCTTCTCAAATATGGCGTATACATCGGCAAGAGCGAGGTTAGAGCCCGTGAGCTCAAATACGGATTTTCCCTCCGCGTCCTTGGTTCTGACTTCCCGGTCGTCTCTCACTACACCGGCAACGTTCATGCCCTTTTGTGCGGCTATGCCTCGAAGCAATTGTCCGTCGTCATTTTCCTTAAGACCGTTAATGAGAATATGAGTTGTCAGTATATTCAATTTCAATTCCCCGATCAAGCCGAAAATTCTTGACGCCGTGAGGAGCCCTCTTGGCGTGGCGTCAGAGATTATATAGAGGATATCCACGTCCTGTGTGACAAGTCTGCTCATATGTTCCATGCCTGCTTCGTTATCCACAATCACGTAGGCGTAATTCTTCTTGAGCGCATCGATCGATTGCTTGGCAAGACTGTTGGCTGCGCAATAACAACCGGCCCCTTCAGGCCGTCCCATAACCAAAAGATCGAAACCCTTCGCTTCTATAACCGCCTTCTGAATTTCGTATTCAACCCAAACATCCTTAGTCATACCCGCCGGCACATCCATTTTCATGAGTTCCCGCACCTGGCCGATCGTGGCGTTCACGTTTACCCCCAGAACCTCATTGAGGTTCGAGTTCGGATCCGCGTCGACTGCGAGCACGGGACCATTATGTATCAACTCAAGGAGGTATCGGACGAGCATCCCGCCAATCGTGGTCTTACCTACCCCTCCCTTGCCGGCCACGGCGATTACTTTCGGCATTTCTTGTACCTCTCACGCCGTGCCGTTACCTCTGGAAAAAGTCGCCGGTCCGTATGGGGCAAAAACATGGCGGCCACAAATTCATCCATGAACCTGTTGTTACTCGAAAGTTCGACGTTGGTTATCATTCTGGAAATCTCTTCCGCTCTTTTCCAGCAGTCCCGATTCACCGCAACGAGATGCGCCCCCGCGAGCGAGCCATTGCCGATAAAACGGAACCGCTCGTTAGGCAGTTCAGGTAAAAGTCCTATTGTCTTGGCCTTTTCCGTATCGATGTAGTGGCCAAAGCCTCCGGCAATAATAATCGTGTCAATCTCGCGAAAATCAAGGCCCGCCCGATCGAGTAACACTTTGGTTCCTGCAAACATAGCGGCCTTGGTCCTGATAAGATTGTCGAGGTCCACTTCCGTGATTACAATATCCTGGTCTATCTGAGTTTCCGAGGCGTAGCAGACCACGTACTCCCAACCCGTGGTCTTTTCTCTGAGCCGGCTCGTGGCAGCGTCTCGAGCGAACTTACCTCGTTCATCGATAAGACCGGCTTCGAGAAGACCGGCAACAAGGTCTATGAGGCCTGAACCGCAAATACCAGTTGGTCTCGCTCTCTCAACTGTGAAAATCATAGGTTCGAAACTCGCCGGATTTATCCTCACTCGCTCTATGGCGCCCCGTGACGCGCGCGTGCCGAATTGAATGCCGCCGCCTTCGAAAGCCGGACCGGCAGAACAGGACGCCGAAAGAAGCCAGTCCTTGTTGCCGAGT
Organism: Syntrophorhabdaceae bacterium; assembly: GCA_035541755.1. Taxonomy (NCBI): domain Bacteria; kingdom Pseudomonadati; phylum Thermodesulfobacteriota; class Syntrophorhabdia; order Syntrophorhabdales; family Syntrophorhabdaceae; species Syntrophorhabdaceae bacterium. The sequence goes on along the minus strand of DATKMQ010000055.1, from coordinate 67,921 downwards.
ACGATCTCTCCGTTGGTGCCGATATCCATAAAGAGGCGTATACTTTCGTCCTCTGTCATGCCTGAGGCAAGCACCCCTGAGACAATATCTCCGCCCACGTACGATGACACACAGGGAAGCACATAGGCCGAGGTTCGCTCGCCCACATTGACGCCAAGTTCTCGCGCCTTCAGTCTTCCAAAGTGCGTTGCCTGGGGGGTGTAGGGCGCTAGCATGATATGTGTGGGGTCGATATCCAGTAAAAGGTGTATCATGGTGGTGTTGCCCGCAAAGCTGACAAGCAATATCTGCTCCCTGTCCACTCCGCTTCGTGCGAGCAATCCATCGATAAGCTCATTGATCGTTTTCATAACCGTGGATTGGAGCTTTTTGAGTCCACCTTTTTTTCGCGCGTAGACGATGCGGGAGATCACATCCTCGCCATAGCTTATCTGGCCGTTGTAATCGGCTGCCTCGGCTATGACCTGCCCTGAAGCAGGTTGTTTGCCTTCCCACCCGCGTTCCGGCTTAAGATTTTTTACCCCCGGCCACCCACATCCTATGTCGAGCAATCTAGCCCAGACCGTTGTGGTACCTATGTCTATGGCTACTGCGTACTGGCCGTCTAATTTGTTGCCAGAATCCACCCCGACGATCTCATACCCTTCGCTGTGCCCGGCAACGGTTGCTGTAACCTTCCACCCACCGTCCCGCAAAATCTTGCCAAGCCCTCTGATGACTTCAAGAGTAGCAGTAACCGGGGCCAGGCCCACACAATCAGATATCCCTCGCGTAAGTCTGTCAAGATCGGCCCTATTGTCATTGAGGGTAGGTTCCGAAAGCTCCACATAAACGTTGGACACGAGAGGTATGGTGGGCGCTTGAAAAATCCGCCCCTCTGAATTGGAAAAGATGTGCGTATCTTTTTCGGTTCGCGTGAGGATCGCTTTGTCGATTTGCGATTCGAGGGGGATCTCGACGGTTACGTCACCCTTAACCAGGGACTGGCACGCAAGTCTGAAACCTTCGCTGTACTCATCCTCACCTATAGCGGCCGATGGAAGAGACGTGATGTTTCCCTCGGTAAGGCGAACCTTGCACTTGCCGCATACACCGTTTCCACCGCACGAGGCGTTAATGTGGACCCCCGCATCCATGGCCAATTCCAGAATGCTTTGATTTTCCCGTGCCGGAAACAACCGATCTATGGGCAGAAATCTTATTCTATATTCTCTCGGCATATCCTTAAACATGTCATTTTAACAAATTATCTCTCTCTTTAACAAACGATAATTTGAAAACCACCAAGCCTCGCACGCTTAACGCAGGGACAGACACCATCCCGATGTGCGCACTTTCCGTTCACTATTATAAATCAAATTTCCTTTTCTTGAAAGCGTCATCGTTTTTAAATGTTTTCAATCGAATTACCGTTGACAAAGACCGATTATTGTTGTATAACGTTCGCCATACTGAATTATGTACGACGCACCGGTCATAAAAAAAGCCCTTGATGTCTTGAAACTCATCGTTGAGAGCAACAAATCTCTTGGCGTCACCGAAATAGCCAGGGCATTGAGGCTCAGCAAAAGCACCGTTTTCGGTATTCTCAAGGCGCTTCAAGACACGGGGTTTATTACCAAGAGTAAGACCTCCAAGCGATATGCCGTGGGCCAGGAACTGTTCAAGCTTTCAAAGACGGTGCTTCAGGGGGATGTGCTTACAACCATCGCACGGCCTTTTCTCGAAAAGCTCGTGGAACTTGTGGACGAAACAGCCTTTCTCTGCGCCAGAGAGGATAACGCAATCAAGGTGCTCGATACCATAGAAACACGAAAAAAGCTGAAAATCTCTTCTCCTATCGGCACCCGTTTTCCTATCACGGCATCGGTTTTTTGCAAGGCCTTCCTTTCAACTCTCGGGGACGATGAAATACGAAGTTTTCTCAAAGAACGGGGGCTTCCAAAGTACACTGAAAACAGCGTCACGGATATCAACAGGTTTCTCACAGAGATCGTCAAAGTGCGTGAGACAGGCTACAGTCTTGATCTCGAAGAGTATCACATGGGGGTCAGGGCCATCGCGTCGCTCATCTATTCAAACGGTTATCCCGTGGCATCCGTTTCTATCCTCGGCTTCACCGGTTCCATGACCGATGACAAGATCGGGGTCGTGGCCAAGCATATTGTGAATACCGCCCGCGATATTTCGGACCGTCTGTCTCAGTAGTTCTCGGGGAATTTCAATAAGAGACGTTCTTCATGATTCGCACAACTCTCATGGCACCATACGAATGCCGTAAGGGGCGACAAGACTGAGGTAGGAATCTGCTTCAGCTATCTTACCCCTTTTGAGGGCGCCCTTCGCATAGATCGTGCATTTCTTTGTGAGCTCCGATATGGCTGCGTTTCGCATCTGCTCATTGAGCACATTGCTATCCAGTATCCTCACTATGCTATCGATCCGGAATCTGTCCATAGCAGGATATCGCTTGGACAACTGGTCTTCGTGACCGCCCTGCTTTACAATAAGCGGCTTGTCCACGAAAAGGACGGGATAGTGGGCACTAACCCTGAGCCACATATCGTAGTCCTCGCACACGGGCATGGATTCATCAAATTTGCCCACGCAGTCAAAGACATCCCGTTTCATGAGCACCGAGGAGGGACTTATGATGCACAGCGGAAGGCATCTCTCAAAGATAAGACCGGAGTATTTCTTGTGCCTGGCTTTTTGATTGAGATGTCTCTTGTTTCTCATCCAGATTTCATCAGTGTAGGAGACGAGGTAATCCTTCTTACACATTTCAGTCATCTGAATTGAGAGCTTGGCCTTCTTCCAGAGGTCATCAACATCGAGAAAGGCTATATATTCCCCTCTCGCTAACTCAATACCCTTGTTCCTGGCGCTGCTTATACCGCGATTTTCCTTTAACAGGTATCGAACGGGCAATCCCTCCAGGACCTCAGAGGAATTATCCGTTGATCCGTCATCGATGACAATGACTTCCTTGTCCAAATAGTCCTGGTTGAGTACGGAGAGGACCGCATCCCTGAGAAAAGCCTTTCTGTTGTAGGTGGTGATGACAACCGAAATCATTTCAAGCCTGTATCCCGCGGCCAACCCCACGACTGTCTTCTCTTTCTCGTAATGCCGCTTGTATGCCGCTTGGGTTCTCGACTAAGGCCTGTCGCGGTGCGTCACACGCCATGGGCCTCATTTAGGTCAAGCCTGATATGGATCTCGCTTTTTCCCCGAGGCAGGTCTATAGTCCAGACGGGCATGATCATTGTGCTCTGATAATTCCGTTCAAAACCTTGTTCGGACAGGGAGACCACCTCGACCGGGAAAGTCCATATGGCCTCAGGGAGATCCCATGCGAGAGAGACGTCAATCTTCTGATAGGGGTCATGGCACGTGACCCGTTTCGAGGCCGGCAGGATCTCGCGAACGGTCAGTGGATAACGGCCCTCATCTGTTTTGAGATACCTGTCCCCGCCGCTTCCGAGAAAAGCGAAATTGAATTCAATTCCCATGAGAAACCTCTCGCGGACATTGCCCTCGATCAGGTATGTCACCTGCAATTCTGACTGGCCTTCGCTCAAAAGCACCTGTTTCTTTATGGTAAGCTCGTGACAGACGCCGCCTTTCCGAAAATGACCCGCCCGTTCAAGCAGTAATTCCACGGCCTTTTTCGATTTCTTGACGGTCCCTTGATAAGGCTCGACCACAAAGTCGCCCGGTTCATAGTAACTGGACTGATAGAAGGCCTCCAGCGTAGCATCCTGGCCCATCACATGATCGATGAGACAGGCTCTTCCATACCAGTCATAGTGAAGGTACTCATCAAGTCCCTCCTCTTTGGCAATGATCAGGTCATGGATGGTCTTTGTGCCATCGGCCACACTCGGGGAGACGGCCTCTCTTATCTTTTCGTGGTAGCCTTCGTATCTACGGCGCAAAGTAGCCGTTACATTCGCTGAACAGGGCTTGTAATCGAGGCCGTAGAGAACGCCTCCTTCTTTCAAAAGAAATGTGGCTTCGACTATGTCGTTTACCAGAACCGCCTCATCGTGGCCGTCCATATTCACATCCTCGATATAACCGCTCACGAACGGCTTACCGGGGTCAAGCAGTTTTTCAGCTTCTATGAGATGTCCATATACGGACGCCCGCAGGTGCGGCAGGTAAAGACCTCCGAAAACACCGTGCCAGTAACTGTCGTTTGCCTGGGCCATGAAGATGTGCCTTCTCGCTTCATCATGTTTTTGAGCCTTGTCGGAGAGACGCAACATCTTCTTATGCATGTCGTTGCTTTCATCATACTTGATGAGAAAATTCTTGTAGTAACCGCCTTTGAGAAAATCCCCGTAGGGGATGTCGGTCTTGTGGAGCAACTCGCCATAATCCCTTGCAAGCTTCGCGGGCAGGCTCCATTCTCCCATCTCTTTGTATGATGAGCACTCCAGATAGACCCGGCCCTTTGGCGGATGTTTGACTGCGTACTCTCCGAATGTGGTGGTCGTGAGCCATGACCTGTTTGCGGTGAGATACTCAAAAAATGATTCGAGCCAGCCCTCTCCATACACCGAATCATAAGTGCCCGGCCAAAGGCCGAACTTCTCCCCGTCGTCCCCGAACACAACGAGATCGCCGCCCTCACCGGCAACACCCTTGAGATACTCGTCAAGCGTGCTAAGAGGCTTAAAAGGGATGGTGTAGCGTAATGTTTCGAGCCCGGGAAAGATGGAAAGGGGATGGCCCTCGTATTCGGTTACATAATAACCGTAGAGGTCCTCGTCGGAAAACCCCACGGATTTAAAATGGTTGTCATCGACTAAGGTGTAGGCAATGCCCGCCTTATGGAGTATCCTCGGTATCTGCGGCTCATATACCCGCTCTGCAAGCCACATACCCATGGGCTCCTCGCTAAAGACGCGCTTCATAAGGTCTTTATGCATCACGATCTGCGAGATGCCGTCTTGTTCCGGCAAGAGGGCTAACACCGGCTCGTACATGCCCCCGCATACGATTTCAATCTGTCCTTTTCTCGCTAATTCTCTGATGAGTTCGATGTAGTCGGGCTTATGCTTTTGTAGCCACGAAAAAAGATACCCCGAGAAATGAAGATTAATCTTGATCCCCAGAAAAGACTTGAGCACATCAAAAAAAGGCATATATGCACGCATATATGCCTCCTCAATGATGTAATCCATATTTCCGACTGGCTGGTGGTTATGTATACATAGTATGAAATTCATTCGATTTGAATTTGAAAAATGGCGGGGTCGACGAGACTTGAACTCGCGGCCTCCGGCGTGACAGGCCGGCGTTATAACCAGCTTAACTACGACCCCGCATATACAGCATACACAAATGGTAGGCGGAACAGGTTTTGAACCTGCGACCCTCGGCTTGTAAGGCCGATGCTCTCCCGCTGAGCTATCCGCCCAATGCTCGTCAATATAGCAGCTTTACGCTGCGATGTCAACGGTGAGATGGCTTTATATTACGCAATTTCAGCCACTTCCTCATAAATGAGTATGGGCCTTTCATGGTTGAGGATCACTTCTTCGCTGATCACGCACTCTTTGACGTTTGAGAGCGTTGGGATTTCGTACATCACATCGAGCATGACCTTCTCCATGATGGACCTCAAGCCTCTGGCGCCGGTCTTTTTCTTCATGGCTTCCTTTGCGATGCCGCGAAGCGCTCCTTCGGTAAACGTCAGCTTCACGTTTTCCAGGTCGAAGAGTTTCTTGTACTGTTTCACGATGGCGTTGCGCGGCCTTCTCAAGATCTCGACCAGATTCTCCTCGCTTAGCTCTTCGAGCGTTGCCGTGATAGGAAGCCGACCGATGAACTCGGGGATAAGCCCGTATTTCAGAAGGTCCTCAGGCTGGATCTCCATGATGAGTTCCGAATACCGCTTGTCCCTGCCACCCTCGACGTCCACCCCAAAACCGATGCCTTTCTTGCCGATTCTTGCAGCGATCAACGATTCGATGCTGTGGAAGGCCCCGCCGCAGATGAAAAGAATATTGGACGTATCTACCTTGATGTATTCCTGCTGAGGATGCTTTCTTCCTCCCTTGGGCGGTACATTGGCAACCGTTCCCTCTATGATCTTTAAGAGAGCCTGCTGCACACCTTCTCCGGATACATCTCTCGTGATCGAGGGGCTGTCGGTCTTTCTTGAAATCTTGTCAATCTCATCGATATAGACGATACCCCGTTCTGCCCGCTCAACATTATAATCGGCTGCCTGCAGAAGGTAGAGGATAATATTTTCTACATCTTCGCCCACATAGCCGGCCTCGGTGAGCGTCGTTGCATCGGCAATGGTAAAAGGCACGTGGAGTATCTTGGCGAGCGTTTGAGCGAGAAGGGTCTTTCCCGAACCGGTGGGCCCGATGAGCAGAATGTTGCTCTTCTGTATCTCGATATCATCAAACTGCGTCCTCGACTCAATCCGTTTATAGTGGTTATACACAGCCACAGAAAGAACCTTCTTGGCGTGATCCTGACCTATCACATAATCGTCCAGGAGTTTTCTGATCTCGTGCGGTTTGGGAATCGATGTCTTGATATAGTCAAAACGTTCCTTCTTCGCTTCTTCCTGGATGATCTCGTTGCACAGCTCGATGCACTCATCGCAGATATAGACCATAGGACCCGCAATGAGCTTCTTCACTTCATCCTGACTCTTGCCGCAGAAGGAACAATTCAATTTAATGGTCCTTCCGTTCGTTTTCTTGATCATTATTAAAACCTCTTTTCAAGTATTTGGTCGATGATGCCATACTCGATGGCCTGTTCGGCGCTCATAAAATAATCGCGTTCTGTGTCCTTGGCAACCTTTTCGAGGGGCTGTCCCGTGTGTTTCTCGAGTATCTTGTTGATTTCTTGCCGCATTCTCAGGATCTCCCTGGCTTGAATGTCGATATCGCTCGCCTGTCCCTGTGCACCGCCGAGGGGCTGGTGGATGAGGATTCTTGAATGAGGCAGGGCATAGCGCTTTCCCTTTTCTCCGCCCGCCAAAAGCACCGCACCCATGCTTGCCGCCTGACCGATACAGGTCGTCACGATAGGCGCCTTCACATACTGCATGGTATCATAAATCGCGAGACCGGCCGTTATATAGCCTCCGGGACTATTTATATAAAGGTAGATATCCTTGGAAGGGTCTTCGGATTCGAGAAACAGAAGCTGCGCTATGATGATATTGGCTATGTTGTCATCGATGGCATCCCCGAGAAAGATGATCCTCTCTTTGAGCAGCCGCGAGTATATGTCGTAGGCCCTCTCCCCTCTGCCGTCTTTTTCTATTACGATTGGCACAAGGCTCATGCTTTCTCCTTTACAACGGCGCTGTCCCGCAGAAAATCGACCGTTTTCTCCTCAATCACGGTCTCCCTCAGGCTTCCCATGAGGTGGTACTGTTCATAGACGTCCCTTACTTCATTGTACGTCTTATTGGTATCTTCCGCAATCTTTTTTATCCGTTCTTCCAGGTCTTTCTCATCGGCCTTGATGCCTTCCTTCTCTGCAATCCGGGCAAGCACGATTTCAACCTTGATTCTCTCCTCGGCCTTTTTCTCAAAATCCGCTTTCAATCTGGCCTCGATCGACGCCATTTCATCAGGTGACAGCTTACCCACATTGTATCGTGATTTTGCTTCTTCTATCATGCCCTGAACCCTTCTCTCAAGGACTCTCTCAGGCACAGGCACCACAAGACCCTTAAGCAGCGACTCAATGATCTTCTGTGTAATGTCGCGTTTGCGCGCGGCTTCCTTCTCTTTGAGCAGTTCCGCCCTCACACCTTGCCGCAAGGCGTCGACATTCTCGAAGCTCAAATCCTTGGCAAACTCATTGTTCACTTCCGGAAGTCTCTTCTGTTTGACTTCTTTCATCGTTACCTTGAAGACAATCTTTTTGGAGGCGATGTTTTTATCCGGATAATCCTCCGGAAAAGCGATTTCGATATCCTTTTCTTCCTTCTCCCTCATGCCTATCACGCCATTTTCGAACTCGGGCATGAGCATGGCGTTACCCAGCTCTAACGGGTATGACTCGGCCGCAACTTCTTTGAGCGGCTCCCCGTTGTGGTAGCCCTGATACTTGACGACCACGAAATCACCGAGGGCCGCTAATGCCTCGCCCTCTTTTGCGACCACCTCGGCGTGCATATGCTGCAGGCCCTCTATTCTTTTGTCGATGTCTTCATCGCTCACCGTGGCCGGTTCGGCTTCCACTTCTATCCCCTTGTATTCAGGAAGCGTTACTTCAGGAAGCACTTCGCATTCGAGGGTATAGCCATGTTCACCAGCCCTTTCCAGAAAGTCTACCCGCGGTTCGAGGATTGGTTCTACCTTCGCCTCAAGGAGCGCCTCGTACATGGTCTCCTGCACCATTCTCTTTTTCAGCTCATCATCGATGTATTCTTTGTAGTACTGCGTTATGATCGGTTTCGGAATCTTGCCCTGCCTGAATCCTTTGATTTTCGCGTTCTTCCTTACCTCTTCGTAAATCGTCTCCCGTATGCGGTCAATCGTCTCGTCAGGAATGAGCACCTCAACCTTTTTTCGCACGCCATCAACGTTTTCCACCTGAACCTTCATTCAATCCTCCGGAATATGAAAGAGGGCGTGTAAAGCCCCCTTTAACTGCCCTATTATAAACGGAACTGCTCAAATTATCAATATCTTTGAGGTATGCAGTGGATATTGTGCTAGATTCGGTGATGTTTGCGGGTCATGCACATGAGTCCCTGCGGGTCAACCTCGGTGCGTAAAAGGCGCAGTTCGTCATCACTTGGCATGGGCGCTTCTCTTGCCCTCGAAACATCCATCTCGAAACCGGTATTCTCAACGATCCTCTCGATGGTTACGCCCGGATAATACTCTGCGAGGTACATGGCCTTAGACGACGCGTCAAATTGCATGACGCCCAGGTTGGTCACCACCGCAATAGGTCCTCCTCTTTTTAGCCCGAGCCTTTTGCGTGTGTCGTAACCCTGATACCACCCCACGCTCGTCAAATAATCGAGTCTTTCCACGAAACGTCTTTTCTCATGCTTAACGAAAGCAATGAACCCCGATGCAAGAGCCGCTGCATCAGCCGCGCCTCCACTCCCGGGAAACCGTGTCTTAGGGCGATGGTAATCGCCGATGGATGTTGTGTTCAGGTTGCCATATCTGTCAATCTCAGCGGCCCCGAGAAGGGCTATGGTGTGAAGCCTTCTGTGCGTCAGCAGACAGAAGGCATCGATAAGACCAACGTTTATGGATGTTCCGGACATGACCCGCAAATCTGCCACGGCCATGGGCATCTCCTGAAGCGAAGGGTCGATCCCGCCCGTCTCAAAGAAGATGACCGCCCTCGGGGCAAAAACATGCTTTGCAGCGGTTGCGGCGAGTATGGATAGGCCTGTTCCGGCAAAGACAATGTCCCCGTCCTTTATCAGCCTGCCGGCATTAAGCGCCATGATTTCGTTGTCGGTGTATCGCGTGGTCATATCGGAATCATTTCCTTTCAAGGCCGGGCGTATAACCAAGCACAGGGTCGGCCTTAATTTCTGCGAGCCTCTTTTCCCCTATTTTCTTCAGGTACTGCTCGTGTGAGCCCACACCATAGACCCATTCATCAAGATATCTCCTGTAGCGATCGTCATCCAGGGCCGCGTTCTTATACAGATTCAAATACAGGGGATCATAATCGTAGAAGCCGTAGCATCCTGTAGGGTGGGCGCCAAATGGCGCCTTTACCACCGCATCGACAAGAAAAGGCGGTAAGGTGTTCTGATCCGGGTCGAGTCGGATAGACGATTTTGGAACAATCTGTTCGCAGGTAACAACGACCGCGCTTGCCGCTTTCGCCTGCTCCACATCGGCGAAAGTCAACCCCTTGATCCTCACCGTTCCGTCATCTCCTACATACTGCGCGTGGAGTACGACAAGGTCGGGCGTGAGCGCCGGCACGAGAATCACCCTGTCATCGTCTTTGGAAAAAGGGTTTTGGATAAGCGCGCATTTCTTCGGGGCAACACCGCTCTCCCGTCGGACCTTACGAGAAAATCCCTTCCGGTTAATGAGATCAGAACCGAGTCCCGACTTAACAGGCATGAAAGGCAAATCCAGCGCACCCGCGAGAAAGCGCAGGCCCATCTGAAAATTGGAATAGTCTTCGAATTCTACGTCTCCTAACTCCACAGCCTTTTTAAAGCGCACGCAGGTCGGCGCATAACGGCCATTCCCGCTATACGCTATCTCGAGCCTCTTCACACATCCGGCTCCTATGAGGACATCGAGGGCCTGCCCGTTGGAATGACAGACCAGATGGAGATCTCTAATCCCCTGGCGCGCGATCTCATATACGAAGGCCATGGGGTTACGCGTAATGGTAAACCCGCCGAGCGCGACCTGGCTTCCCGGCCTCACAAAACGTCTCACGGCCTGATCAAGGCTCATGAGCTTATCTGAAATCTCGCCATATTCGTCCATGTCAGCTATCCTGCGACCCTGGAAGAATGCTTCTTTCCTGTCACGAGATTAAAGTTATATTGTTCATATTGGCCTTGTCAACAGATGAATGGTCTTACCCCGTGCGTTATTGCGGGGTCGCTCTTTTTCGTGATAGCATAGGTTGTGAACGTCCGGGAAGTTTTTTCTAAGGCAATCCTCACGAAGACGGGTATCAGTGGCTATGATTTCTGCGTCAATCCTTATGTGGGGTGCGCCCATGGCTGCAAGTATTGCTACGCAAGTTTCATGAAACGGTTTACCGGGCACCCAGAGCCCTGGGGTGAGTTTGTGGATGTCAAAATTAACGCGCCTCAGGTGCTGACAAGGCAGCTTACGCGGATGAGCAAGGGAAGTGTGCTCCTGGGGACCGTCACCGATCCATACCAGCCGCTGGAAAAAAGGTATGGTATCACGCGCGGTTGTCTCATGGCTCTTTCTGCACATCAGTTCCCCGTTCATCTGCTTACGCGCTCTCCGCTTGTCATTCGTGACATCGATCTTTTCAAGGAGTTTCAGGATATTGAAGTCGGCCTCTCCATCACGACCGATGATGAAAGAATTAAAAAGATATTTGAACCGGCTTCGCCTTCCATTGCATCTCGCCTTGAGGCCTTGAAGAAGATCCACGACGCGGGAATAGAAACATACGTGTTCATTGGCCCCATGCTTGGCCTCGATCCACAAAGGCTCATCGACGCCATATCGGACAGTGCCGATTCCGTGCTCATCGATCGCCTGAATTACTCTCACAAGACCGTATCCATCTACCGCCGCTTCGGACTGAAGAGGTTCCTCGAGGATGAATATTTTCGCTCAACAGCCATGGCGCTCAAAACAGGATTTGAGAAAAGGGGCATCCCCACGAGCGTTCTCTTTGAGTGATAATTATCTCTTTATGTTTGTTCCATAACGTGGTAAAAAGATCAGTCGTTCATACTATTCACCTCGGGTCAAGGGATGCATAGACGAAGGAGCTTACTATCGGCGACGATAACATCGGCCCTGTGGCTGGCTCTTCTTTCAAGTTATGTGCGTGCCGAGACTTTTGAGCCTCAATCCGTCCCCTCTCAAGCACAAGAAGACGATCAGCTTGTGATCGTGGCCGTGGGCGACATCATGATGGGGTCTGTGCACCCGGTCAACAAGCTTCCCCCGGAAGACGGCAAGGGAATCTTCGACGCCGTTCTTGAAAACCTTAAAACGGGCGACATCATCTTCGGCAATCTCGAAGGCCCTCTGGTTGATCACGGTGTTCCGGAAAAATGCACGAGGAAATTGCCCCAGTGCTATGAGTTTATCACACCCACCAGATATGCGGACCACCTGAAAGACGCCGGCTTCAACGTGGTAAACATCGCCAACAACCATACGTTTGATTGTGGAGTGTCAGGCGTAGAAAGTACTGTCAATACGTTGAGAGCGGTGGGCATAGAACCCGCAGGCGGCGCCACCATCGCCCGGATGCTTAAAAAAGGGAGGCGGGTGGCCGTGGTTTCCTTCTCCTTCACGTTAAGCGATTATGCGTATTCCATGCTCGATGTTGACACGGCAAAACAGATTGTCAAAGGGCTTAAACAGGAAAACGATATCGTCATCGTCTCCTTTCACGGTGGAAACGAAGGAAGATCGGCGATGCACACACTGGATGTGAACGAGAAGTTCCTGGGTGAGCACCGGGGAAACGTCGTGAAGTTCTCCCGATCGGTCATCGATGCCGGCGCCGATCTTGTCCTGGGTCATGGGCCTCACGTGCTCAGGGCACTGGAGGTCCATAGGGGTAAGCTCATCGTTTACAGCCTGGGTAACTTCCTCACCTACAAGATGTTCAACGTGAGAGGGGTGAACGGTCTCAGTATTATTCTCACACTCAGGATAGATTCCTCAAGCGGTGACTTCATCGGAGGAAGGGCTGTTTCGATCAAACTCACTAAAGATGGCATCCCTCAGATCGACCCCGGACACCAGGGCGCGGTGCTGCTCAAGCAGCTTACGGCAGCAGATATCAAAAACGGCGTACTCGTTGTTGACGAACGGTCGGGCGCCCTTCTGCCTGCCCGGCAAAAGCCCTCCTCCTTCACTCAGAATTCAGAACGGTAACTTGACATCCCTTCAATTGTGCCCATATTTCCATAAGAGGTGCGCTATGAGCATGATGGACAGAAGGGATTTTCTTAAGCTGGCAGGGTTAGGGGGCGCCGTTTTTGTGATGGGGGGCCTCAGCAAATTCGGGTATTCGGCCGCTGCCGGCGAAAGTAACGGCGGTTTCGTCTTCGTTCAACTATCGGACACGCATTGGGGATTCAATGACCCTGCGGTCAACCTCGATTACGCGGGCACACTCCGCAAGGCAGTGGCGCTCATCAACAGCTGGAAACAGGAGCCCGATTTTATCGTTTTCACGGGGGATCTGACACATACCACCGATGACCCGAAGGAGCGCAGGGAGCGGCTCGGCGAATTCCGCAACATCGTCAAGGACCTGAAGGTTAAGAATCTGAAATTCCTTGCCGGAGAGCATGATGCTGCCCTGGATGCGGGCGAGGCATATCGTGAGTTCTTCGTGGAAACACATTACTCATTCGACCATAAAGGTGTGCATTTTATCGCCATAGACAACGTTTCAGATCCGCGGGCCGTGATCGGAGACGCACAGCTCGAGTGGCTGGCTTCAGACCTCAAGAAGCAGGATAAGGCGGCCCGGATCGTGATTCTCACCCATCGGCCCCTGTTTGACCTCTATCCGGCGTGGGATTGGGCCACACGCGACGGGGCCAAAGCGATTGATCTTTTCATGCCGTATGAAGATGTGACGGTTCTGTACGGACACATTCATCAGGAACACCATCAAAAGACAGGACATATCGCGCACCACGCCGCACGCGGACTCATGTATCCCCTTCCCGTCGCGGCGTCGGTTCCGAAAAAAGCCCCCGTGCCCTGGGATACTTCTCATCCGTACCGGGGATTAGGATTCCGCCGGGTAACCGTGGAAAACAAGAAAGGCGAGTACACGCTTACGGAACTTCCCGTGATTTAGAGGTGCATATGACAGAAAGACGCGCGTCAAGACTCATCGGTACGCTCACTCTGCTGGCAATTCTTGCGGCGGGTTTCCCCACAGGTCAGCTCTTTGCCCAGGAAACCGAACAAACGGTTCGAATCACAGCCCAAAGATTCTTCTACACTCCGAACAATATCATCCTCAGCAAGGGCATGTCTTATGTGCTGGAATTTACCTCCGCGGACGTGCTCCATGGATTCAACTGTCCCGACCTCGGAATCAGGACCGACATCGAGCCGGGCAAAGTCGCCACCATCCGTTTCACACCCGCAACAACCGGCGTGTTCCCCTGTCACTGTGACGACTTCTGCGGAAGCGGCCACGAAGGAATGACGGCAACCATTACCGTAAAATAACTGCTAGGAAGGCCAAATGCTCCTCACGCAGAGCGGATGTACCTCGGGGGGTCACATGGCTCGTTGTTGGGCCATCCTCATACCCCCGACGCTTGTTTGCAGGCCGAGATCCGCAAGGTTCCCCTGGAAATGATTCCTGAACCTTTTGATTATCCTCGTCTCTACCTGCCTTACCCGTTCGCGAGATATGCGGCAGGTATCACCTATTTCCTGGAGCGAAAGAGGCTCCTCGGCCACGATGCGATGATCGAAGATATAGCGGTCCCTGTCATCCAGGGTAGCTTTGAATTCCTTCATCATTCTAGATAACACCGCCGATTTATGACGCTCAGACACTATCTCTTCCACATCCTGATCAGAGCACATCCTATCCATAAGCGTTTCGTCGCTGCCATCGTAGACCGGTACGTCCAGGGCTATGTCATTATAAGAAAGCCTCTTTTCCATGTCCTCCACTTCACGTTCTTTCAAACCAAAGTTGCTTGCCAGGAGTTTTGGCGTGGGATATATGCCGAGCGCCTCGAGTCTCTGCTTTTCACTATTTAACCTGTAAAAGAGCTTTCTCTGGCCCTGTGTGGTACCGACCTTCACCAGGCTCCACGAATCCATAATGTGCTTGAGAATATATGCCCTGATCCAGAACGAAGCGTAGGTAGAAAATTTGGTTCCCTTGTGAGGGTTATACTTTTTGACCGCGTGAAGCAGGCCTACGTTGCCTTCCTGAATAAGGTCGAGAATATTAAGGTAAGTATTATGGTATTCCAGGGCGATCTTCACCACGATCCTCAGGTTCGACACGGTCAGTTTCTGGGCTGCCGTCAGATCCTGGTGATCAAAGATAAGGCGGGAAACCTTGCTTTCTTCCTCTCTCGTCAACACGGGATATTTTCGTATCTCCGCAAGGTATTTCTTAAACGTGTCAAAATGAAGAGGTAGATCGCTCTCTTCCATGGATTCTGATTCTTTTTCTTCATACGAATTCGTCTCTTCAAACACGGCATTACCCTCCTCTGATTTGAATTCCACCGGCCGTCGTGTATTAACCTATCTGAAGTGCCGACAGCCCCACCTGATCCTGCCTGAACCAATCGAAAACATTTTGTTTTGAGTTTCTGACCCTCGCTTTATCGCGCAGCACCATGCTCTCCCCCGAGCGAATGAGAAAGATGAAGGACAACGGAAAGCGTGAACAGCAGAGCCTCGGACAGGCTCCTCTCAGCCCTATCCGTAAAACTAAGCTTGTCTTTGAGATCGCCGTCGGACATGGCTCGCGCCACAATCGAAGGTTGTGCCTGTGTCATTAAGAATCCCATGTCCGGTACCTCCTTCTTTTCCGTTAGCCCCAGGCGAGTCATCATGCACACTCGTCTGTGACATCTGACCTTCGATGCCTCATCCTGCGGTATTCGTTGTCAGATAGGATTTTCATATATCAAGAAACATGCCAGTAAAGGATGACGTGCCGCCAAATTAAGATTATCCTTATATTCCGGAGTGTTACTGGTCGTTATGAGAGGATGGGAAAAGACATGGATAGTAAGAAAAGTATTGTCTTTGTTAAAAAATCCTTCCGCGGGACAAGACTTTGTCTTCTTGGACAAGACATTTTTTGATGAATCGCCGCGATTCCGGCTCTCTTTATTCTCTTCCGTGAGCCGAAAGAACGGCGCTCAACCATCACGGTGGAGCTCACTCGCTATCCTTGCCAGATACTCGTCATTGCGGGAGGGGGACACCCTGGCTCTAAGCTTCGATTCCAGTAGACCCTCCTACGACGATTGTAGCTATTCCTGATGCACACTATTCGTCCTTTGTGCACCTAACAATATAATAATCCTGACTTTTCCAATCAGCCTGGATCGCGGCATACCGGATGCGTATAAAGCGTCAGGATGAACCAAAAACTAATATATGTCATCATAAGATTGGTTCAACATTACCTCAACGGATTGCGTGTAGCCGCCTTTTTCATCCGCCATGGGTTTGACCGCATGAAAGTTAAGCATTACGTTTGCATGTATGAAAGCCTGCTTAATCCATTGATCTATAACGGCAGATGAACACCCACCCCACGGCTTTGAAGAGGCGATGACAGATGACGACGTGCAAATGGTGCAGCAGAGATACTGATGATTCACATACGACAACATGTCTTTGGCAGCAGGTTGAATACCAGGATGAAGTCTCTCTCCCCCGCCTGCCCTACCCCGACGATGAAAACAATCGATGCCCGGTATGTCACGCAACGCCAGGGGGATTCCACCACGCAGGGTGCTATATCGAAAGGTGCCCCCGATGCGGACGCCGACTGGTGTCCTGCTCGTGTCCCAAAAAATAGACGTGGCTTGGTTCTTGAGGAGGGATTACAACACCATCTCAATGCCGAATCGCTTTTTGGATAGACCACCGGCCTGTGCGAGACCGGTGGATTAAGAAAGGAGGCTTGGGGGGTAGTACGTCGTGTCCTGGTAACTCTATCATCCTCGTCAAGTAAATGAAATGACCTGCGTCACAAAAGAGAAAATTTTCTCGTAAGCATATGCCCCGGCCGATCCCCCCACACGAAGATTGAAAATACGAACGGTCATGAATACGTCCTATAGAACCGTGCCGCTCTCATCTCGATTAGCCGGGCAAAGAAGTGGGAACTAATATCAGAGCAGCGCCCAGATGACGGCATATACGAGGGCCGGTAGCAGGTTGCCGATACGGATCTTAGCGGTGCTAAGAAGGTTGATCCCTATAGCCACGATGAGAAGACCACCCGTTGCCGTGACAGCGCTCAAAACCACAGGCGACTGCAGAAAAACAAGTCTCGAGGCCGCCATCGTTATGGTCCCCTGGACTATAAAGACACTTGCGGCAGAAAATATCACACCGGTACCGAGGGTAGATGCAAGTGCAGCGGATGCCACGCCGTCCAGCATTGCTTTCACGTACAATGTGGTCGCGTTCCCCGTTGTTCCGTCCTGGATGGAGCCGACGATGACCATGGCGCCTGTGCAATAAAGCAATGAACTCGTGACGAAACCTTCCACGAATGTGGAGGAATCAGAACGGCTCCGATCCCTCACCCACAGGCCAAAGCGTTCAAGACCCGTTTCAATTCTAGCCAGTTCTCCGGTCAGTGCTCCTAAAAGAAGGCAGCCGATCGTGGGAATCACACTGGAAGCAGAAAGGGCCATTTGCAGGCCGATAAGCAATGTTGATAACCCGAGCGCCTGCATGAGAATGGTCTTCACACGCTCGGGCAGTCTATACCCGGCTAACACGCCGACGAGACCACCCGCTACGATGGCGGCGGCATTCACAATAGTTCCCTTCAGAATAGAGCTCCTTTCGATTAATCTGGCGCTCGCCCGTACCGCGTATTGTGTGCACCAGCGGTACACCTTTTAAGCTTTTCTCATTTTACACAAATAAGAGGGAAGAATAAACTCTAAAGATGGCAGACGCGCAAGAAGTAGTATTGCTGAATCACAGCACCAGAACTGTTCGGCTACGGGCATTTAAGCCCGTTTCCCTTATTGAAGCGTATCGCCGCGATGCAGTGCGGCCCAAGAAGGAAACCGTCCTGTCCCTCGTTATGCTTCGGAGGCTTGCGAATGATCCTCTTTGGTTCTGATTGCATTGAGAATTCCTCTCCTGTACGTGTAGTCATCAAGCAAAAGTAAATAGACCAATATAAAGGTTATTGTAGCATAGACGAAATATCCGGAAGCGGAAACATAGAGGGAGTACAAACTGATACATGAAACCAATGGAAAAATGAAGAGGAGGATTTTCTGGCATATGACCGCAAGCGAATATCTGCGAAGGAATTTGTCTTTTTTCTCTTTTGGCAGAGCCGAGATGACAAGTATCGTCCTCGGCATCGATTTACGCCTGAGAAATCCTGTGAGCAACAGCAAGATAAACCATACTATCGCTATCTTGAACCAGAAAGGCATGTGAACCTCCTTGTTATTGATTGCGGTCTGTTTCCTCTCCGCACTCCCTACAGATTTTTAGCGCCCTATTTCCCCAACACTTTTCTTTCAATCTTCGCGCTTTGACTCTTTCTTGTCCATTATTTTCCATCGCATCCTTATCTCTATGTCAGGACAACGCACCAAGGCCCCCGCCTGCGCCCATTGACGGAGGTTCTGAGCACTTGCATAAAGATCGAAATACCTGTGGGGCCCGAGCTAATTCCTCTTGCAATGCCAAGAAAACGATAATATATTTGCAAAAAGATATTGCATTGTCCTATCGTGGTGAACGTGGTCACTTACATAAAGCACTCCATCGCAATCGTCCTCGACCCTGCGCGGCTACTTTTGCGCGAAGAGGTATCGTGCGCGTATCCAGGGCTACCCGAACCGGATTCGCTGGTCCAAAGAACAGAAGATGAGGAATTTTCATGAGCGAACAGGCTGCCCCTTTGGATGCACATTCCAACGACCCGCATGAAGCGACCCAGGTCTTGAGGTCCGCGAAGATCATACGCATCGCCTGGCTGCCCGTTCCATTGCTCTTGATGGCGATCGTCGCCGCAAGGCTTATCGGTTTCAACGAATCTCACCGGGCCGAGACCCTGACACTCCTTTTGGGCTTTGTTTTCTACATTCTGGTCTCCCTGGGCGCCCTTTTTCTTGTGGCACGGAGTTTTTTGGCCTCCGGCAGCCCCGGGCTACTATTTTTGGAATGTGGACTCGTCATATGGGGCCTCGCAGGGACTGTGGGTGATGCCTTCTCCCGCGGCGACGTGAATGCCGTCGTGACCATCTATAACGTGGGCATCCTGCTCGCCGGGTTGTGCCTTCTTCTAAGCGCCACCCTTTTACTCAGGCCACAACGGGCGCTTCGCTCCCGAACCCTGCTCCTGGTTATAGGCTGGACGGCAAGCATGGTAGTACTCTGGCTCGTCACGCAGGCCACGCTTGCCAACTGGCTGCCTGTCTTTTTTATCACAGGACAGGGAGGTACGCCGGTACGTTACTGGGTGCTCGTCTCGGCAATCCTGGCGTTCGCCCTTTCCGCCGGTCTTTCGCTCTCCGGCGATGGAAAGAAATCGGCGTTTACCTCCTGGTACGCGATGGCTCTGCTTCTACTTTCCGTGGGGCTCTTCGGTATCATGATTCAGCTCTCCCTCGGGAGCGTAGTCAACTGGCTTTCCCGCTCCGCGCAGTGGCTGGGCGGCGTCTATCTGTTGCTCTCTGCCATTGCCTCGCTCAGCGAGTCGCGTTTAACTCTTCTTCCCGCGCCGGAAAAACTCCCGCGCTCCGCCTATTACCGGGGCGCTGTCGCCGTGGCGCTCGTTTTGGCCGCGGCTGCACTACGCCTCACCTTTTTGGGGGCAATGGGCTTGAGAGCCCCCTATGTCATATTCTTTCCCGCCGTGGTTTGCGCGGCGATTTATGGGGGTATGCGCTCCGGGCTCGTTGCGGTCGGCCTCTCCGTCCTATTAGCCAATTACCTGTGGGTAGAGCCGGTAGGTCAGCTCACCATAGCGCATACGGCCGACTGGTTAGCATTGTTCGTCTTCTTTTTGTCCGGTGTGATGGTCGTTTGGGTAGCTAACGCCATGCGTCGGGCCACGGCTCGCGCCTCGGCGGCAGAGGCGCACGCCCTGTTGTCAGCCGAACGGGAATCCGTGGCGCTGGCACTGCAGAAAAGTGAGGAGCGGTATCACACCCTGTTTACGGGCATGAACGAGGGCTTTGCCATCCATGAACTGCTTCTCGATGAATCCGGCAAACCTGTTGATTGGCGTTTTCTCGACGTTAATCCGGCGTTTGAGCGTCTGACCGGACTTAGTAGAAAGACCGTGGTGGGCAAGACACATAACGAAGTTCTCCCCGGAGATGATACCAGTTGGCTCGAGATCTATAGCAAGGTTGCTTTGACCGGACAGCCGGTGCAATTTGTAAATTATGCCCCGACGCTTGCGCGCTACTTCGAAGTTCTGGCTTATCGTCCGGCTCCCATGCAGTTTGCCGTTATCCTTATGGATGTTACCGAGCGCAGGCGCGTCGAGACAGATCTTTTGCAAGCAAAGGATCAACTCGCTTTTGACCTGGATGCAATGACAAGGCTGCAACGGATAGGCACGCTGTTTTTGCGAGAGGGGAATCTGCAACCGGTCCTCGATGAAATAGTCGATGCGGCTATTGCCATCTCCGGCGCCGACTTCGGCAATATCCAGCTCATGGACGCAGAAACCTCCACCTTGAAGATCGTTGCCCACAGGGGTTTTCCAGAGTGGTGGATCGACTACTGGGAGAGCGTCTCTAAGGGACACGGCGCGTGCGGCACTGCCCTTGAAAGGGGCGAGCGGGTTATCATCGAGGACGTGGAGCAAAGCCCGATTTTTGTCGGCACCCCTGCTCTCGATATCCAGCTTAAGGCCGGGGTACACGCCGTTCAGTGCACTCCCCTCATTAGCCGCTCGGGAGAACCCGTCGGCATGTTCTCAACACACTTCAAAAAACCGCATCGGCCTGACGAGAGGACCCTCGGGTTGCTCGACATCCTCGCGCGTCAGGCGCTAGACATTATAGAGCGATGGCACGCCGAGGAAGCGATCCGCAAGGCCCGTGATGAGCTGGAGGTCTGTGTCGAGGAACGAACCCTTGAGCTCAGCAAGTCATACGAAAGGCTTGAGAAGGAGCTTGAGGAGCGGCGGCGGCTCATAACGGCGATAGAACAGTCTGCAGAAGGTGTTCTCGTCCTCGATCAATCCCTTTCAAAGATCCTCTACGCGAATCCTTCTGTCGAGCGCCTTTCGGGGTATGCCTCTGTCGAACTAATCGATGGGGATCCAAGGAGACTGAGAAGCGACCGTCGCGGAGAAGATTTCTACGAATCCGTTCGTAGCGAGATTGCAAAAGGTAAGGCCTGGTCCGGAGACTATCCTCTACGGTGCAGGGACGGTTCCGAAATCCTCGCGGAAATGACCGTCTCACCGGTAAGGGACGAGCAAGGGGTCATTGGATCATACGTGGCAACCGTACACGACGTCTCGGAAAAACGCTTGCTCGAAGACCAGCTCCGCGAGGCCCAAAAAATGGAGGCCATCGGTACCCTGACAGGAGGCATCGCCCACGACTTCAACAACATCCTCGCCGGCATGATCGGCTTCACCGAGATGTCGCTTGACGACATCCCTCCTGACAATCCGGCACAGCGCCATCTGGAGCTCGTGCTGAAAAGCGGCTTCAGGGCGCGTGACCTTATTAGGCAAATGCTCTCTTTTAGCCGGAGAGACTCGTATGAGATAAAGGCCATCCCACTGCCTCCCATCATCAAAGAGACGGTCAAACTCCTTCGGGCCACGATACCATCCACCATCCAGATAGACCTCGACACCGGGGCAAAATCCCACACGGTCCTCGCCAATGCCACGGGCATCCAGCAAATCATCATGAACCTTGCGACGAACGCCGCCTATGCCATGAGAGAGACAGGCGGAAGATTGGGAATAACCCTGTTTGAAGTGGGCCCTTACGTTCAACTTGCCGTAGAGGATACGGGGGTAGGCATGGATACGGAGGTGCAAAAGAGGATCTTCGAGCCGTTCTTTACCACCAAGGAACCGGGCCAGGGCACGGGCATGGGTCTTGCCGTGGTCTACGGCATCGTCAAAAGCTTGCACGGGGATATCACCGTTGAGAGTAGGCCCAACGCGGGTTCTGTCTTCCGGATTCTTTTCCCTAAGGCAGAAACAGATGAGCAGCCTGAAGACTCGATGCCGGCTGCAATGCCCACAGGGCATGGAAGGATCCTCTTCGTGGACGACGAACAGATGCTTGCCGAACTGGGCCAGGGGATCCTCGAGAGGCTGGGCTATACGGTCGCGTCCGTGACAAACAGTTCGGAAGCTCTGAAGCTCTTTCACGATCATCCCTCCGACTTCGACCTTGTTATTACCGACCAGACCATGCCTGAGCTCACCGGTATGCGGCTCGCATCAGAGATGCTCCTCATTCGTTCCGACCTGCCGATCATCCTTTGCACAGGCCATAGCGACGGCGTGAATCCGGTAAGCGTCAGGGCAGCGGGGATCAAGCAGTTCCTCATGAAGCCGCTCTCTAAGCAGGACCTGGCGGTAGCGGTAAAAAAGGCCCTGGATACCGGCACCTGCGTATGACCGCGCGTAGAGGCAGGCCATAAAATTGTGAAACGATTTGATCGATCAATTATCTGTTGTGATTTCTTAAGACAGCAAGTATGATAACAAGAACGTGAGAAAAAGCCTGTGAGCGAAATAGCGAGATGATGGCCGCAGCTACACTTCACTCAGATGCGCCTGTTGCCATAACAGACAATCAAACAATCTTCGAACACTGCTATTTCCCCACAGGACGAAAAAAAGTTGTAGGTCTGGCGGACATTGAACGAATTACGGTGAAACCTCCGACTCTATGGAACGCAAAAGTGGAGATTGCTTAGGATGGAAAGGTTTAAGACCTGGTTTCCTCTGGACTTCAAACGGCCAAAAACGAGACAGACTTTTTTTGCTATTCTAAAAAACCAGCGCATCAACATCGGGCTCACCGCGGAGAATGGAGATCAAGCAGAGCAAATACTACGGGACAAGAACCTGATAACCAGTTTTCGAACACCATATAGACGCCCTGGCATGAATTCGTCAGGGACAACGCAAAGGAGGCACGACATGCAAGCCCGCGGCCCACTCATGATAGAACACCGCCTGATTGAAAAAATGCTGAACACAATCGGGCGCGTCCTGGTGCGTGTTGAAAAGACACAGTCCATTGATCCCTACTTTGTGGATACAGCCGTGGACTTCATTCGGGTATACGCCGATCGTACCCACCATGGGAAAGAAGAAGATATCCTCTTTAGATATCTTCGGGCAAAAAATATGTCCGGCGAAGACCGTAAGCTTATGGAAGACCTCATTGAGCAACACATTTTCAGTCGTGCTACTACGAAGAAGCTCGTAGAAGCCAACACGAGGTACCGGAATAAAGACACGAAAGCGCTTGGGGAAGTTACATCCTGCTTAAGAACACTCGTCGATTTTTATCCCGGGCACATCAACAAGGAAGACCAGGTGTTCTTTCCTGCTTCCCGGGCCTACTTATCCGATCAAGAGGATCAGAAGATGCTTGAGGAATTCTATGAGTTTGATAGAAAAATGATTCATGACAAATATAAGGCCGTGGTCAGCGAACTGACCACACAGTTCCCATAAGGAGGGATAAGAGTATGGCACGATCAAAACATCTCATTTGCGGCGTTCATATCACTGAGCGGTTAAAGCACGCATTAGAAGTACAACAGATTCTCACCGAATTTGGTGGAAATATTAAGACCCGCTTAGGTTTGCACGAGCTGAGCGTCGCGGGCGAAGGGCCAAACGGGCTTCTCGTGATCGAATTTGTTGGAACTGATGCCACGTTCAAGAAGTTCACGCAGAAATTGGGCAAGGTTGTCGGTGTAGAGGTCAAGCAAATGGTGTTTGACCACCCATAGTTCAGGACCGGCTCTACCCTGTCCTACAGGCCAAAAAAGGATTCTCTAGCCGGCATTTTGGAAGTTGCGCGCGCGGGCTCTATCACTGCAGAGGAAATAGTGCAGGCCGCCCACGAACGCATCTCTCGTAAGAGGGAAACGGGTGTCCATCTTGGCCCTTTGTTCTTTTTGTCAATTATCTTTCCACCCGATCTTCTCAAACGAAAGTGAGACCATGAGGAACCCGGTTGAATCTATTGACAGCCTGATTGAGCATATGTAGCATAATAGATCGGAGCGCCTATGGGATGTGATGTAAAATGTGATTCTTCGGCCGGCATCATTCAAGCGGTATGCAGTGGCTATATCACCGCAGATGAAATGATAGAGGCCGCTCACAAACGTATCTCTCTTGAGAAGGAAACAGGTGTTACACGGACCCTCATTGACGTAACGGGCGCTGAGCTCTCCGCCACCACCCTCGACCTGCTCAATCTGCCCGAGCAACTCTATAAAAGCCTCGGAGCGAACAGGAGAAGTCACATCGCCTTTGTTATGCCGACTGCCATGGAAGAACACCCGGCGTCCTATTTCTACCAGACTGCGTGCAGGAACCGGGGCTTTACGGTCGAGGTCTTCTCGGAACGAAAGACCGCCGTGGACTGGCTCCCTTCCAGCTGAAAACACGCATCGTTTCACCTGTTATTTCTGTAAGTAACGATTCCTGGCTGCAATCACAGCAATAAAGTCCCATGGCCAATATCGCGTACTCGGGCATGATTGGTTGCGATCTCTGATCGAGCTTCCCCAAAATATTTCAGATACTTCGTTGCTGGCCGAACAAACCGGCCATAACTTGACCCTCTTGATATCCTGCCCACGGGGTATTAAGTATGAAGAGCAACACATAATAAGGGAGGAAACGAATGAGCAAGGATTTCAGGGTACTTATTACCGACGATGATCCGGATAACCTCGCTTTGATGACTTCTGTTCTGCGAAGAGCAGGCTACGATGTCTTTCCGACAAAGAGCGGGGAGGAATGTCTCCATGCAGCGCAAGACTGCCGTCCTGCCTTGCTCCTGTTGGATGTTGTGCTACCCGATATATCCGGCATCGAGGTCCTAAGACAGGTCAAGTCTTCTCCCACTTTGACCGACGCGTTTGTGATCCTCATGTCCGGTGTCGATGTGTCCTCGGAAAGGCAAGCCGATGGTCTCAATATAGGGGCGGACGGCTATATCACGAAACCTATTTCCAACAAGGAGCTTGTGGCAAGGGTTCAGGCCATGGAACGAATCAAAATCGCTGAGGACGCTTTAAGAGAGAAAGAGAGAGAGCTGCAGGAATCGGTCTCGTATCTGAGGGCCGCTCTCTCAGAGATTAAGGTACTGAAGGGCCTGATACCGATCTGCTCATCCTGCAAGAAGATACGCAATGACCTGGGCTTCTGGGACCAGCTGGAATCTTATTTAAGTGAGCATACCGACGCCATCTTTACCCATGGCCTCTGCCCTGAATGTTTTCAGAAAACTGTTGTCGAAATCAGAGGGATGCGCAAGCAGGACGCAAAATAACATCGAAAGATGGCGACTTGATGCACACTCCGGCTTGCATAACCGGCATGTCATCGGTAATCCTCACTCTTTCATGATATTCCCAATGCCCTGCGTTACAGGTGTAGTCTCATGAACTTGGGGCCGATCATCCCTCCCCAAGCCCGCCCCCAAGTTCATGGGCTCTCCGATCTTGTCAAGACCTTCTGCAATACGGTTCATCCTGAATGTCCACCCATGATTTAGGTTGACAATCCGTCTATGAGTGTTACATAAGTTAGGATCAGACATAAAAAGGGGGTGCATCATGCCGGAAGATACTCGTGTTCGGTGGGGTTGGCTCAGGGCCATGTATATCCTGACTATCGTGGGCGCGGGCAGTGTGGGCTTAGGAATCATTATCATTCCCGATCTCATGCGTTCCACGTACGGTTGGCCTATTCAGGATCCAGTGGTCTTTGGCATTTGTGGGAGTGTATACGTGGCGTTTGCACTTCTGTCCATCCTCGGTCTTAAATCCCCCCTAAAGTTTGTCTCTTTGCTGCTGCTCCAGCTTACGTACAAAGTTCTGTGGTTCGTTGGAGTAATCCTGCGTCTGTTATTGGAGGGCAAATTTCCATCGTACGCAGTGCTCCATGTGGCAATTTTCGCCATTTATGTTATCGGCGACCTGATAGCAATCCCGTTCCCATACGTTTTTCGCAAAGAAGGCGCTGCTCGTTTGTTTTGAAAGATTTGTTCGATATTTTGCCATTGGATCAATAATGATTAAGGCGAGAATACAAAGAAAGGGCAGAGCCTTTCGACTCTGCCCGTGGCGACAATTGCGCGGTAAATAACAGCTACTACTGTGCGAACCTTCTTCTTAAGACCCCAAGGCCGACAAGCCCAGGACCGAGAAGCAGAAGGGCGCCGGGAATTGGCACAGAGTCGAGGACCGTGAGGTTGGCAATGCCAATTTCGTTGTCGGTCAGTGTAAAATAGGAGATGTTCGGGCTCGACACCAGGAATCCGTAAAACGCACCGGTGTTGACCCCTCCACCCGTCGCAAAAGTCAGGGTATAGGACTCGATCAGGTTGTTCGAGGAGTCATAGACAGCTATCGTTGTCGGATTTCTGCCGCCGGGGCCTCCCGGCATGAAGTAGTTGAGAAATCCGCCTACACCCTGGACGGGGGTCGTGAACGCGAAGGTCATGGTGTCTGTCGTGTCAAAGCTATAACTGTCGTCGTTGAGGCCCGCCATAGGCCCGAGAGCCCCGTTCCAATAGCCGTTGTTACCGTAGTAATAATATCCGGTAAAACCAAACACTGATTGATAGTTGTAGTCGTTCGGGGGGGCAGTCTGGGTATTCGTCGAGCTCCACGTGATCCCTGGGCCGAAAGTCTGAGGGCCCTGGCCCTGGTAATTCACTTCAGGCATGGAGATCACCGTCGCGCCGCCCGGTAGGGACCCGACAAGAGCTGCCTCGCCCGTGGTCGCGGCTAAAGAGACCGCAAGTAATAAGCAGGCTGCAAAGCAAAGCATTTTGAGCATCTTCATTCGTCCCACTCCTTTTGATAAGCTTATCTTGCTATCCAAAGTCTCAGGCCATCTCGAAGCTCCCTATCAGGGTCGAGCAAGTGATAACTGTCGGCTTGCTGTGCCACCCTCACAGATAGTTTGGCTTTTTCAGGCGGAATAACGTGTATCACAGTGCATAACCCAAAGTCAAGTGAAGATTTTATAAAGAAGCAGTCGGGATTCGGCTAAGCTGCCCGGCCACGGTGCCACTTCTAACTCACTCCATCCCTACGCTCAATCCAGATTTTTGCGAGGTGCCCGAGCTTGAAAGGCAGGCGTAGCGTTACATGAATCACGCGAGGACAGGCCTTCCCATTACGATTGTCTATTTCTGTAATCCTTATAGCCGAATCGCTTTATTACCTTCGCGGCCTTCCCTTGTCCTACCACCGCTATATCGGGTAAATTGATCCCGTTGAATGTGGTGTTCTTTACAATGCTGTATAGGGCCATGTCCGTAAACACGAGCCTGTCGCCTCGTTTAAGAGGCCGGTCAAAGGAGTAATCGCCGATTACGTCCCCGGCAAGACAACTTGGTCCTGCAACCCTGTATGTGTATTTCTTTTCGCGCGCTGTACCCGACTGCAACGCGTGCGGCCTATAAGGCATGAGCAGCACGTCGGGCATATGCGTCTCCGCTGAAGCATCCATGATGGCGATGTCCATTTGGTTCTTCACGACATCAAGCACCGAGGAGATCAGCACTCCGGCATTCAGGACACTCGCCTCACCGGGCTCCAGATAAACCTGCACCCCGTATCTGTTCTTGAAGGCGTTTATCATCCTTATCAGTCGCTCCAGGTCATAATCCTCACGTGTGATGTGATGTCCACCGCCGAAATTGACCCATTTCACCTCCTTGATGTACGGCCCGTAGAGCTTTTCAAACGATTTAAGTATCCTCTCAAGCACGTCCGAATTCTGCTCACACATGGCGTGAAAGTGTAAACCCCTAATCATACCTTTATACAGGGAAAACTCTCGACGGAACGAATCGTAGACCATTCCAAGCCGTGAATTGGGCGCACAGGGGTTGTACATCTCAGTCACCACTTCGGCGTAACCGGGATTGACCCTGATACCGGTCTCTACCCCGGTTTTTCGGGCTTGAGGCCCGTATTTTTCGAGCTGATAATAAGAATTGAAGATCAATACGTCCGAATATTTCAGTACATTGCCCACTTCATCGTCCTTAAGCGCCGCTGCAAAGGTATGCACTTCCTTGCCGAATTCTTCACGGCCGAGCCGCGCCTCGTTGAGACCGCTTGCCGAGACCCCGTCAAGATACCGGCTCATCACGGGAAAAGTGGCGAAGGACGCATACGCCTTGAGTGCGTGCAGTATCTTACAGCCTGTGCGGTCCTTCACGTACCTTAGGATCCGCATGTTTTCTTCGAGCAATGTCTCATCGATCAAATAGACCGGGGTGCGTATCGATGCCGCCGCACTCTCAAGAAATCTTCGATTTGCGGCGCTCAATGCTTTCTTTCTTTCTCTCTTGAGTATGGCGGTAAGCGACTTAAGTAAATTCGGGTTAAGCGCGCCGATCACTTTATTTCTCGCGCTATCTGACAGAGTATAATATGCCCGTGGGCAAGACGGATCTTTATCTGAGATCGCCCTCACCACCCTATCAATTTCTATTTGAATGCCCATGTGCGTGTTTTAAGCTTTCCCGGGAAGGGGTACGTGGTCCACAACCTGCCAGGGGAGACCGTACTTGTTCAGGGCCTCCATGAATCCGTCCGGATCAAGCTGCTCCATATTAAACACGCCGGCTCCCTGCCACGCACCGGTCAGCACCATCATGGCGCCGATCATGGCGGGAACGCCTGTGGTATAGGCAATCGCCTGTGTTCCGGTCTCCTTGAATGCCTCTTCATGGTCGCAGACATTGTAGATATATCGGGTAAGGGCTTTGCCATCCTTCTTTCCGGTCATTATGTTGCCGATCGCCGTCTTTCCCGTATACCTCTCTCCGAGCGAAGCGGGCTCAGGGAGCAACGCCTTGAGGAACTTCACAGGCACGATCTTGCAGCCCTCGTAATCCACTTCATCTATGCGTGTCATACCGATATTCCTGAGTACCCTGAGATGGGTGAGATAGTTCTGCGAGAAGGTCATCCAGAACCTGGCCCGTTTGAGTCCCTTTATGTGTTGAACAAGCGATTCCAGTTCCTCATGATAGAGCAGATAACTCTCCCTGGTTCCCGCAACCGGATAGTCAAAGCTGAAATGGGTACTACCCTCTTCGATAATAGCCGGTGACTCTATCCATTTGCCCTCTTCCCAGTGTCGTACGACTTGTGTCACTTCCCTGATATTGATCTCGGGGTTAAAGTTGGTGGCGAAGGCCCGGCCGTGATCTCCCGCGTTGCAGTCAAGTATGTCCAGGTAGTTGATCTCGTCAAAGAAATGCTTCATCGCATAGGCGGTAAAGACATTCGTTACGCCGGGGTCGAAGCCCGAACCGAGGACCGCCATAATCCCTTTTCTGGCAAACTGTTCCTGATAGGCCCATTGCCATCTATATTCAAAACGGGCCTCGTTGAGCGGTTCATAATTGGCCGTATCTATGTAGTGAACGCCTGTGGCAAGGCACGCATCCATGATGTGCAGGTCCTGGTAGGGGAGCGCGAGATTGAGAACCAAATCGGGTTTGTACGTCTGAATAAGTTTCGATAATTCCGGCACATTGTCGGCATCTACCTGTGCTACCTCAATGTCTTTCTCATATCTTGACTTGATGTCGGTCTTTATGGCCTCGCACTTGGAGAGCGTCCTGCTCGCAACCAGTATGCTCGTAAAGACCTCCGGAACCTGCGCACACTTGTGGCAGGCGACCTGGGCAACGCCCCCTGCCCCGATTATCATGATCCTTCCATGCTTCTTTCTATCATCCATATGTGTCTCCTAGCTCAACGGCTTCCATGCGAGGTTCTATACTATAATGCTCCATTTCACATCAACTTCAGCGCCTCAGGAAGCGCTCCGGACGAGTTCCGCAACACACCACTACGATATGCCACGAGGCGCATTCGCTTCTATATAACTTAAGAACGTGTAGATCAATTTAGCGGCAAGAAAATCGGGCGCTTTCACATGAGACGGGCACAGTTCGACCACATCAAACCCGAGAACCCGCTTCGATTTCGAGACCGCGCGGAGGAGTTTCATGACCTGATACCAAGACAGGCCGCCCGGCTCCGGCGTGCCTGTGGATGGCATGATGCCCGGATCGAACACATCGAGATCGATGGTGACGTATACGTTCCTACCGAGTAGCCGCACCACCCGGG
Source organism: Syntrophorhabdaceae bacterium (assembly GCA_035541755.1). Taxonomy (NCBI): domain Bacteria; kingdom Pseudomonadati; phylum Thermodesulfobacteriota; class Syntrophorhabdia; order Syntrophorhabdales; family Syntrophorhabdaceae; species Syntrophorhabdaceae bacterium. The sequence goes on along the minus strand of DATKMQ010000055.1, from coordinate 38,120 downwards.
TTATCCACTCCTCGGAATCATAGATCGTGTGCGCGAAGAACATTCTCTTCTTATCCATGCCCGGCCGCTCAGACGCATCCATACTGCGTATTCCCACGGAAACGATGTTCCCGACAACCTCACGGACACGGGCAATGACGCAGGCATGGTTGTAACGGCTCCCTTCATATGAGTCGCGGGAGTCGGCATGAGCATCAAGGTGCAATACGCTTAAACCTTGAAACCGGTCAGCGTACGCCTTAATAGCACCGATGGAAACGGAGTGTTCGCCGCCCAACGTTACAACGAGCTTATTGTCTTGAATAAACCGTAAGGCGGCTCTTTCAGTCTTTCTTATGAGCGCAGAGGAGGAGGCGGCTTTGATCGGTCTTGCCGTGTAAATTCCCTTTGTGAGAATCTCGGTATCCGTTTCGATATCGTAGAATTCGAGATATCGCGAAGCCTCGATGATTGCTTTCGGCCCCTGGTCTGCACCCTTACACCAGGTACTCGTCTTGTCGAAGGGGACCGGAAGAATGACCGCAGTAGCCGACCCATATTGCGACTCGTTGCTTCTTAGCCCGCAAAAATCAAGGCGACGATCCGACATCTCATTCCATTATAAAGACTGCCGAAGCCAGCACGGTGGTCCAGAGACCGTCCTTGTTTCCCTCCGCTGACTGGCAAATGTGCTTGGTTTTGAATATATGGCCACTCGCCCTGTAGAACTGCTTGCGTTCATCCCACGCCTCGTTCGGATCAAAAGGCAAACCAAGTGTACTCGCGAGCATTGTTGCGGCAAGGTCTTCGGCATATTCGCCGGACACGACAGCCTTTTCACCGAAAGCGTGGTGTTCGGAAATATAGCCATAGTTCGTAAAATCCTTGGGCATGGCAAAACCGACCGATGCGGAGATAAGACGGTTCGGCTCATTCGTTTCATTACGTGACATTACACAGTACGTGATCTGGCCGGCCCGAAGTTGTTTGAGCCCAGCCGCCTTCGAGATAATCTTGCATTTGGGCGGAAATATGCTCGATACATAGACAAGGTTACACTTCTCAATGCCGGCATTTCTCAATGCGACCTCAAAGGATGATAACTTGTCTTTATGGACGCCTACTCCTTTTGTAAGAAAAACTTTTTTTGGGGTCATTCCTTCATCCTCCATTCGCCTAATCCCACGAGACAACGGCAGCAAACCCAACGTCATCCTGCTCCCGACGCGTGTTTTTACGATGTTCCATATTATCATCCTCCCTAAAACAAATTCCTTTCCCGTTACGGGGTCCTAAAAATTAGGAGGCGAAGACACCCACAGCACCACAGCTTCTTTCGCTCGCCTGTTCGCTATGTAATGTCTCTTTTTTGCTTTGAAGAAGAAACATGCGCCTTTCTTCAACTTGTATGTCCTTGCCCCGAGCACAAGGTCTACACTGCCCGCAATAACGAATCCAAACTCTTCGCCCTCGTGCGGTTCTTCCTCGGGGGTTTTCTCTCCAACTGCAAGTATGAGCAGTGCGGGGTCCATCATCCTGTTCTGGGCAGCGGGAACGAGTATCTGAAACATCTTGACGCCGTTAATGTCCAGGTCCACCCTGTCTTTGGGCTCAAACACGATCTTTTCGTCGTAGGCCCCGTTGAAGAAAGCCGATGGCTTCTCATCAAGGGCATCAAGAATGCCGATCAAGCTCTCAACAGAAAGCGAGGTATGGTTTCGCTCCACCTGTGAAATAAACCCTTTAGTCAGGCCTGCTCTTGTGCCCAATTCTTCCTGAGTGAGGCTCTTCGCCTGCCTTAAGGTTTTGATACGGTCACCTATACTTGTTTTATCGATCTTCATAATAACAATATACGCTTACACAAAGTTTACGTTATTAAACTATTAGTATTATTTTTCTTTGTCAAGTAAATTTTTATTTAACTTCTATGTTCACTATGCTAAACTAATGGGTCTGGACACCAAATGCTGGTAAAACAAGCACTTATAGATTTTTTTGAGAGAAATGACATTCGGTGCATCTTCCAGTTACCCGGTATACATACGCTCCCGCTCAACGAACGTCTGTCCCACCAGAAAAATATGCGCATAATTACGTGCAGACATGAATCTGACATGATATTTATGGCTCAAGGCTATGCAAAGGCGTCGGGGAGGACCGGCGTGCTGCTCGTTACCGCCGGACCAGGACTCGGTAACATCGTCTCCGGATGCATGGAAGCCTTTCATGATGACATTCCTCTTTTCATCATACACATAGACGTGGAAACAAGCGAATTGAATAAAGGTATTCTCCATGGCATTGTGGAGCCCGAAAATATCTTTAGCCGCTTCATCAAGAAGAGCTATCGGGTAATCGATCCAACTGATCTGCCCCAAGTTCTTCAGCAGGCATACGAAGAAGCCGGCTCCGGCCGGCGCGGCCCCACTCTCATATCCGTTCCACACACCATGTTCGGTAAAGAGATTTCGGGAATTGCTCCCGTGCACAAACAGATCGACGCCTCCGACCCCGTTCCGAAAGACCGGAAAGAAGGTGATATTCGCACCTTTCTTCACACCTTCGCAGAGCTCCTTAAGACCAAGACGAACCCGATTATTGTGGGAGGAGCCGCTCTCATGACCGAGAATGCCAGTCTTGCTCTTAACGACATATGCCGCAATTCTTCCATCCCGTTCTTAAGCACCACGGGAGGCAAAGGCGTCGTGCGCGAAGATAACCCGTACGCCTTCGGTAATATCATGAGAAAGGGTGTTGTGCGGGATATCCTCACATCATCCGATCTCATCATCGCTATAGGGACAAGGCTCCGCGACGTCGATGCCGGGCGGAGAGGCGTGAGTTTCAGGGAACTTGTTCACATCGATATCGACGATCAATGGATGGATAAGAACTATGCTGCACGGCTCAAGTTCGCCGGCAATGTGGAGGAGGCTCTTCTTGGCATAAAACGCATCATGGAGAGGAAAGTCTTCCGATGGGATCTCGAACATCTCAAGACCTTGCAGCGTCAGGAGGAAGCGAGGCTTGCCCTAAGCGCTCCGGGGTACGCCGTGATGAAATGTATACGTGATTCTATTCCCGAGAGCACGACTATTGCGTGCGACTTGAATATCCCCTCTTACTGGTCGGAATATTACCTGCCGGTATATCTTAGGAACAGCTTTCTCATGCCCCGGGGCGTATCACCGATCTTCTATTCCATACCGGCGGCCATCGGAGCCAGAATCGCGCGTCCGGACAGGCCGTGCCTCGCTTTATGCGGGGATGGCGGGGCTCTGCCCACCCTGTCGGAAATAGCCGTTATGAAGCAATATAACATCCCGGTCGTAATCTTTATTTACAACAACAATAGCTTCGCTATTCTCGAAGACGCCATGATCGATCGCTACGCCATTCAAGGCTTCATGAATCTCAGAAATCCCGATTTCGTGAAGTTGGCCCGGGCGTTTGACATTAAGGCAAAACGCACTAAAACCCTCAAGGGTCTCGCAAGAATATTCCGCAACGATGTAACGTGGGATGAACCCTTTCTCATCGAATTCGTGCACCCCGTTTCCCCACCACCATGGAGAAACCAGAAAAACGTCTGAACGCTGAACCACAACTTGCCCGAGAGAAAATAGACGGCTCCGACAAGAACCTGTTGCGCACGATGCCGGGCGCCGGGCAGGATCTTTTCCGGCAAACCGCCCGAACTATTTCAAACGAATCCTGAACTTTTCCGAAAAGTGATCGGGATAGTAGGAAAGCTTTGCTTCACGCAGTCCAGGTATGCCCAGATCCTGTTCCCTGTTGATGTAGGTAACGTGCTGCCACACATTTTCACAAAACTGCTGGTTAATGAACGAATAGAGACCCGACATCTCCGGGTCCGCCTTTTCGATGTGGATTACGGCCGTATCACTATTCAGTTGCTCACCGATAGTGAAAGCCCCGAGTTTTCCTCCCACGAGACCCACTCCGCCCTGGACTTGCAATGCGTCAAAATGGGTGAGTATTTCCACAATCGCCTCATGTTCGCTGAGCAGGCTCAAGTCGTCTTCGCATCTGCGCATCTGGCACCATTTTTCCTGCAACTCCAGGCAGTCGTCGATATGCCGACCTTGAAGAGGTTCGTAGACGCACGCGTGAAAACGCAGGAGCTGGTTAATGTGGTTTCTCTTGGATCGGTACTTGTTGCCTGCAAGCTGCACCAGGTCTTCCCTGCGATAGACGTAATCGAAATGGTCCCGGAGAGGCTCAATAGAGAAGTCTGGCAGGTCGCTTAACTCCGAAATAAGTTTTTGATCTGCCCTTTCTATCCTCGCGTCTTCTACTTGCATGGTATCGCGAAGCCACGTGAGAAGTGTGAAAACGGCTTCTTTCCGCGGCGACGAGCCTATGGGCTCGAAAGCGTAGACGCCACCCTGGCCTTGTCCGGATATGATAAAAAGCCAGTCCTTGTATATCGACCATTGAAACGCGTAATGACGGCGCCATATAAAAAGATTCGTGAAGGTCATCTCGGAAATCGTTGGGTTATCTGCGGACAAAAGACCATCAATGAACTCACGATCTTCAAGCCCGATTGGTTTAAAATCAGGGAACTGCGGATTTTGCATAGGCATAATTGAATATGAAAATACCGATTTTGTCAAACTGTGCCGTAGATCAAGACCTTAAGCGCACAAATATGTTACTATAATGCAAAAAGGAGACCGGCGGACATCATATGGGGCCCAATTCGCATAAGATAGATTTTATAAAGAGCTCGTTATCCACTTATCTTCAGGGAAAGGAGGAGCCGCTTAACCTATCGCTTATCTCTTTTTTTTCACGAGGCCACCTTCTCATAGAAGATCTGCCCGGCTTGGGAAAGACCACGCTCGCTATCGGCATAGCAAAATCTCTGGGCCTCACATTTGGGAGAATTCAGTGCACAAGCGACCTGTTACCCACAGACATTACCGGACTGTCCATATACAACAAAACGGCCGGGGAGTTTGAATTCCATCCAGGCCCCATATTCAATAACATAGTGCTCTGCGATGAAATAAACAGGGCGACACCAAAAACGCAGAGCGCTCTCCTCGAGGCCATGGAAGAAAAGCAGGTAACCATCGAGGGAAGAACATACAAACTTCCAAAATTATTCAGCGTCATCGCCACTCAGAACCCGGCTGAACAATTCGGTACGTTTCCTCTTCCTGAGTCACAGCTCGATAGGTTCATGATGAAAATCAGTATCGGTTATCCTTCGCGGGACGCGGAAAGAGAGATACTGAAGATAGGCAGCAAACGGGAAGACATATATCTCATTGACCCGGTCGTAAACCAGGACGACGTGGCCGCGATACAGGACGAGATAACAAAGACCGTTTATATTTCGGACAAGATTCTTGAATATACCCTCTTAATACTCCATGCTACACGAGAGAGCGATTATCTCTCCGCCGGCCTATCCACGCGGGGCGCCCTCACCATCACGAATACTGCGAAAACGAACGCGTACTTTCATGGAAGGGATTTCGTCATTCCCGAAGACATCAAGGAACTCGCGGAATATACCATATCGCACCGGGTAATATTTAAGGAAGAATACGAAAACATCAACAAAAGGGAGGTCATAAGATCCATCGTAAACGCAATACCAATACCCCTGTAATCAGAATCTCCAAGGCGGGATTTCTTTATATCGTAGTCACCATCTTCCTCGGGGTCGCTGCAACTAATACAAACAATAACCTCATTTATATCATCGTTTCCGCACTGTTAAGCTTCATGAGCCTCTCCGGCCTTTTCGGAAAAGCAAATCTTTCTAAACTTGATTTCGCCATCGATATGCCCCGAGAAATCTACGCGGGCGCCCCGGTTCCGATAAGAATCACCCTCAACAACAAAAAGAGGTTTTTGCCCGCCTTTCTCGTCCGACTGAAGACAGATAAGTTCGACGCCCTGTTTCCGTTTACTGACGCGGCCGACACGTCGTCTCTTAATACGGACATCTCCTTTCCAAAAAGGGGATTGCATACCATACAAGATTCTCACATCTATTCCGTGTTCCCCTTTAACTTCTTCACACGTTTCAAAGATACGGGTCGGAGCGTGAGCTGTATTGTATTCCCTTCGCTTAAACCTTGCGAACTCTTTACGGTCTATCCGGTCGAAACGAGGGGACGCGGAGAACGGCTCTCGGACGCGTTAGGTTATGAATCGGACATTGTGTCTATCAGAGAATATGTGCGGGGAGACCCTTTCAAATACATACACTGGAAAGCTACGGCAAAGACGGGCAAACTCAAGACAAAAGAGCTCTCTTCCCTTTCATACAGGCCTGTAATCATAGATTTTGAAAAGGTGGCAGTCAAGGATATCGAAGAAAGGCTTTCGTCTCTCGCTTACACCATTGTTCAACTGTCAAAAAAGAACATTCCCGTAGGGTTAAAGATAGACGGAAGATTCTATCCACCCGAAGCTTCACCGAGCCACAGACTTAATCTTCTCAGAGAACTTGCCCTGTACGGAACGAACACGAGAATCAATAGCGCCGGTACGCTCGTGCCCGACGCAATACCGAATCATACTTCAGGCTGAGCTCATGTCAGTAGCGATGATCATCCCACGTCAGTTCAGAATAGAGTCTCTCATAAAGGGATTGACCGCGTGCATCGGCATGCTTTCTTTTGCCGCGCTCACGGGTTATATCCATCTTGAATACTCCCTTATCTTCCTGCTTCTTTTTGCAGTCGCGATCTACAGGGAATTCAAAGGCATTTCCGTGTCACGCCGTCTACTCACGATCTTTTCCATAGCGGTGGTGCTCTTTTTTCTTTTCACGCTTAACAAGGACGACTTTGTGACCGAGATGCTTGAGGCCCTTCTCATGCTTCTCGGCATCAAGTTTCTTGAGCTTGAACAGGTGAGAGACTACATGCAAATATACGCCATATCGCTCTTCCTCCTTTCCGGCATAGGGCTTTTCACGCTCGGTGTGATCTTTGTTGTCTATCTACTGCTCTTCGTCTTTCTTCTGTCCATAGCCTTCGTGTTTCTCACGTACTACGCCCAGGACCCCAACCTCGAGCTCACTCGCGAGACCGCCAGAAAAATGGTCCTGAAATGCCTCTACATACCCATCCTCGCCATTCCTCTCTCTGCGCTGATGTTCGTAATACTTCCAAGAGCGCAATATCCCCTTCTCGACTTTCTCAATAGACCGGGTGATGCTAAAACCGGTTTCACTGACAGGGTGAGGCTTGGCGAAATATCGAGCATTCAGGAGGACGCAAGCGTCATCTTCAGGGCGCATATGGAAAAGATTGATGAAGCTCTACTCTATTGGAGAGGAATCACCCTTGACTATTTTGACGGGACTTCCTGGAACACTTCAGAAAAAACGGCATTAACGGCCGTGACCGAGTACCCATCGCATCCGCGCATGTCTGGCAGGATTTTGAAGCAGACTATATACCTTGAACCCTATCAGAACGTCTATCTCTTTGGTCTCGACAAACCTCTCTTCATGTCGCAGAGAAGGGCGAAGAGGCGTAAAGATCTGACCTACGTCTCGCCTGCGACTATGGAGCGAAGGATCCGCTACGAAGTTACGTCGGCTATATCGGACACTATCGCGGAGGAAAAGATAGACGTTAAGACCTATCTACAGCTACCCGCCCGACTATCGCCGAAGATCGTCGAACTCGTCCGCAGCCTTACTTCCACAAAGAGCCAGGAAGAATCCGTGAGCGCTATCTTTCGCTATCTTAAGAGCGGACAGTATGGATATTCTCTCGAGAGCCTCCCTGTGTCCAAGAATCCGCTTGAATCTTTCCTCTTTGAAACAAAGCGTGGAAATTGCGAATACTTTGCCTCTGCCATGGCCGTTATGCTGAGGATCGCGAAGATCCCCTCAAGACTTATCGGAGGATACCACGGCGGCTATTACAATGATATGGGAGATTATTATATAGTCCCGCAGAAGACCGCCCATGTCTGGGTGGAAGCCTTCATTGCAGGAAGGGGATGGGTGCGCTTGGATCCTACGCCTGCATCCACGGATGTCTACACCTTTCCCGGGAAAAATACGTTTCTTCACTTACAGATTTTTTTCGACACCATCAACTATTACTGGTATGGCATCGTGATCAATTACAATCTTGAAAAGCAGTTATCTATCGCCCACACTTTCATGACAGGATTCAGGAAACCTTCTTTCAATCTCTCTCTTAGCAGACGGCGCATTTTAGCAATCGTCCTGGTTCTCGCCCTTACGACCTCTATCATCTTTCTCGCCAGACGATTCTTGCTCAACAAAATGACGCCCGAAAACAGAGTCATCGGGCAGTTCTTGAGAAGAATGGAGAAGCATGGCTATAACAGAAGAGATTGCCAGGGTCTTGAGGAATTTGTCGCCTCCGTTGCTGATAGTGAGGTCAGAACATATGCGTGCCGCTTCGTGACGGAGTTTGAAAAAACCTACTATCATGATAAGAAATTCGATAGAGGAAAGATTAATGCTCTCAAAGAAATCATTCGACAGATACCGTCCAGGGTATGAGAAATTGGTTGGCCTTTGATCAAATGAATGTGTCGAAAGCTCTCAATCGCCGCGCCTTCACCCGCATGGCTTCTTGCCCCTTTTGCCCTTGACAATGAAGCACCTCTTTGCTAACATGAGACTGGTGTTTCGGCCACCGCAAATTCATATGATTTACTACGAGCCAAGTGACAGTATTTAATTTCATATTTCATCATACAGAGAGGGATGAATGGCGGTAAGAAAGACTGCCCAGCAATGGTTCTTGGAAGGATATCACTGCCATTTACTGGAGCAGTCATTTGATAAAGCTATCAAGGCATACAAGACGTGCATACAGCTTGACCCCAAATATACTGACGCCTACGTCAATCTCGGCCTCATATACATCAAGAGGGAAGAGTATGAGAAGGCGCTCAAGTTCTTTGCCAAGGTCGTTCAACTGGAACCAGAAAATATCGAAGCATACAACAATCTCGGCTACGCATACGAAAAAATGGAACGCTTTGGCAGCGCAAAACAGATGTATGAGCTGGCATTAAAACTTAACCCCAAACACATGGAGTCTTACATCAACCTCGCCCACATAGCCGAGCTTCAGGGGGACTATAACGGCGCCATAGCGCTCTGGGAGAAAGCGATCAGTATCGAGCCCAATGCGTCACAGCCACATTTTTACCTCGCCGCAGTCTACGACCGACACGATATGTTCGATGAAGCCATCGAACAATATATGGAGGTCTTAAAGATCGATCCTCGCCATCTCAAAGCTCTAAATAATCTGGGACGTCTTCAGATGCAGCAGGGGGAACACAGGAAAGCCTTTGACTGCTACTCTCAGATCATACAACTTAGCGAGGACAACACCGATGCATGGAATAGCCTGGGCACCATCTATGAGGAGCTAGGGAGTATCAAGCAAGCGGTTTTTGCCTATGGCAAATCTCTAGCCATCGACAATTACCAGGAAGAAATCCATTTTAATGTAGCCAGACTCCAATATCTCGAGGATAAATCGAAACTCAACCAGGACAGCATCGGTGAAATCAAACAAAGGCTTCAGTTTGTGCTATCCGTCAATCCCAATCACTGGGGCGCCAAGCAACTGTTGGAAGAATTGAGATAAACCTTTTTTTGCGGATTCCTGTTCAGTACTCGACTACTCAAGCCTCTTCATAATCAAGTTCAAAATGTCGCTCCACACGGACACCGGATCCACCGTGGGTGAAGCCGTTAATTGCGGGTTCTTTTCAAGGGTCTGGGCCGCGAGCACACCGGCAACCTTCCGGCGTTGTTCAATGCTCACCGAGTGCGTCTGCTCAATAATATGCGGCGCTATATCGATCTTAATCTTGCAACCGGCTATGATTATCGTGTCCGGGTCTTCCCCCGCTTCAGGCGCCTCTTTTTCGGTCGGGCGAACCACATCCTTTGTCGCCGCTTCCATTGGTTCCGTTTCTTTTGCTTCTGGTGGTGCAGGTGGAGGAGGAGGCGGCGGAGGCGCTGCCTTTTCGACAATCTTATCTTCCAATTTTTCGACAACAGGCACTTCTTTTGGCACTTCAGGCGCAGGCACCCTTGTTTCCAGGCGCTCCTCAATCTTCTGTTGAGGAATAGAATCTGCCGATATCTGTGGTGGCGGAGGCGGCGGAGGAGGAGGCGGCGGAGCGGCCGCAGCCTTTTCCAGGATCGGCTCGGCCGATGATTCTTCGACTTCTTCTTCGAGCTTAAGGAAGATTTCTTCCTTCAAATCCTGTTTCGGTACTTCAATCACCGGCTCTTCTGCCATCGCTTGAGATTCCAGTTCAACGGGTTCCGTCTGTGGGCGCGCTACGCTCATCTCCGGCGCAGTGCTGACCGCAGGGGCAGCCTGAGGGGGCGGTGGAGGGGGAGGAGGGGGAGGAGGGGGCGGTGGAGGCGGCGGGGCCATAAAAGCGGGCGCTTTCTCTTGTGCGTGTTCAGGAGTCTTTATGGGCTTCTCCGGCACAAAGGTCTCTTCAGCCGCTTCCTTCTTGGCGACCTGAGGGACCGGCGATTCTTTCATCCGTCTTCTTTGCACAGCGGGACCTGTCATTTTGTCGAACCGGTCTCCGATCTGTTGTACAATCTCTCCATTAATTGTGTGAAAATTATTCGTTTCGCCGGCTTTGAGGCATAGTTTCGCTATCTTGTTGATGAGCCGAGGCACACCGTGTTCCGAAAACTCCCAGAGCCAGTGCACGGCGTCGTCGGTAAAAAAGTTTTTCGAAGCTCCCGCCAGTTTAAGTCTCGTCTCGACGTATTTCTTGACCAGTTCTTCGCTTTCCATCTTTTCGATTCGGTTGTATGTACCGATGCGTTGATAAAGATTTGCCCGCTTGGGATGCTCGAGCCTCTTGGCAAATTCCAGCTGTCCGGCTAAAACTATCGTGAAAAGATTCCTGTCATCATCCTGCATGTTCGTGAGAAGTCTTAAGCTCTCCAGATTTGTGGGGGAGATCGCGTTTGCCTCATCAATGAATATGAGCACCTTTTTTCCTTCGTCGGCCGTGGAAAAAAGAAGCTTGTTGAAGACTTCGAGTAACTCGATCTTTCCCTTTACCTCGCACTCTTTGCCGGTAAGTTGGCCAATGATCTCCCGCAAGAGCTGCACGAATGACATATCCGGATTTGTGACGAAAGCGATCTTATATTTCTCATGATCCAGCGAATCAAGGATCATCCGTAGAGACAGTGTTTTTCCCAAGCCAACATCGCCCACTATGACGGTGAGACATTCATTCCCTTCCTCAATGGCAAACAGAGTTTCCGCTATGGTATTCTCAACGGATGCATGCGCTTCAACATACATCGAAGGGTCCGGCACGTTGTCGAACGGCGCCTTCTTGAGTCCCCAATAATCAGTATACATGTAGATAACCTCCTTCACTTCGGGAACTGCATATATTAAAACCGGCTGTTATCGTCATTACCACACAAACCTGCAAGGCTTCAGATTCGAATACTACCACTCAAATATCCCACAACATCTTCAAGCAAAAAGCGTCTCAGATGACCCACTTTGTAGCTCTTCAGCTCTTTTTCTCTGACGAGTCGGTAAAGCATGCTCTTGCTTATTTGAAGCATAATAGCCACATCGTGTGCATCCAGCATTCGGGTGGTGTACACAGGTTTGAAGTGAAAATTGAAGGCAGTCTTTCCGTCAACCGTCTGTTGCATGGACATCTTCACGCCGTGATGTTTTCCTGAGAGGAGGTCTTTAATGCAATTCATGGACTGGACAACCTGCGACTGCTCCGGCGTCAACTGGATGGAAAATATCTGCTCCTCATCGCCGGCAACCTCTTTGAATATCAGGTGGTCGCCATCATGAACGTTAAAGCCGTTCGATGGACTGGAACTTGGGGTTTTGTCCAGTTCCTGGACATCCGTTTCCTCCACAACCGTCTCCCTTTCCTGGGTGACTATCGTTGTTGTGGAATCCTGCCCCGGTTCTGTGGTTTTGGTTCTCCTTTTTACAATGCAGAGTTTTTCCATGATTCCTCTTCTCCAACGTTTTTATAAATCCATACGCTTATTATCGCATTTGCCGTCGGTTTCTTTACTTTTGATATAAACATTTATGCGCATTTTATATCAAATTACTTCCTGAAACAAGTCCTACTATATTAGAACTTATTCCAAAAAATGTGTCAATGAAAAATCAAGGCCACTCTCCCTCGCTTCGAAAGCCTCCCGGGTAGGTGCTTTGGCAGCCTCTGCGGTTCCTGTACGCTCTTTCCTGGATCGGGCTTTCTGTAAGGTAGTGCGCTCTATAAGTTGCATTTTTTTTGTGACCTGCGTTACACTATCCGCCATAATCTGATGAAGACATTTCTCTTGCCATATCCTGGTCGCACACGATAACATATCCACACACAAGGAGAATGAATGGAACCGGCCGCTCCGGAAAACGAACAGAGAATACTCGAAAGGCTAAAGAGAAAGATTATCGGTGCGCCCCGTGACGTCAACGAACCTTCCATATTTCACAAATTGTCCCTCATTCCTATTCTGGCATGGATAGGGCTTGGGGCCGATGGACTTTCCTCATCTTCCTATGGCCCCGAGGAAGCGTTCAGGGCCCTGGGGAGGCATACCTATCTCGCCCTCTTTCTGGGACTCGCCACGGCGTTCACTGTTATTATCATATCCTATGCCTACTCCCGGATCATCGAACATTTCCCTCACGGGGGTGGCGGCTACATCGTTGCGACCCACACGATAAGCGAAAATGCCGGCGTCATATCGGGATGTGCCTTGCTCGTCGACTATATGCTGACAATCACGGTGTCGCTCGTCTCCTGCGGTGACGCACTCTTCAGTTTTCTACCCCTCTCGTACCAGCAGTATAAAATATTCTTCGTCGTCTTCCTCATCTTTCTCCTCGTGGTGCTCAATCTCCGAGGGGTCAAGGAATCGGTTACAATGCTTGCCCCCATCTTCATGGTATTCGTGCTGACACACGCTATCTTGATCGGACATGGCATAATCACCCACACGGACCAGGTCAGGCCGCTTGTCAGCGAGCTCAAAGGCTCATTTCGCTATGACCTCTCGGCCATAGGGTTCATCGGGGTGCTATCGTTGTTTCTGCGCGCCTTTTCTCTCGGCGGCGGCACATACACAGGTCTTGAGGCCGTATCCAACGGCATGCAGATCATGCGCGAGCCCAAAGTCCATACGGGGAAACGCACGATGCTGTATATGGCAACCTCCCTTGCCATCACGGCCGGCGGCCTCTTGTTCTGTTATTTCCTCTTCAGAATACAACCGATCGAAGGCAGAACTCTCAATGCCGTTCTCGCCGATAGTATCTTTGGAAGGTGGCCTCTGGGGTATTATCTCGCTCTGATTACGATTCTCTCGGAAGGCGCCCTCCTCGTTGTTGGCGCCCAGGCCGGTTTTATTGACGGTCCTCGGGTCATGTCAAATATGGCGATTGATTCATGGTTTCCGAGACGGTTTGCCGCGCTCTCGGAGAGGCTTTCCATGCAGAACGGGGTACTCCTCATGGGTACGGCTGCAATCTGCCTGCTTGTCTATACACGAGGGTCGGTATCTGCCCTTGTGGTTATGTATTCGATCAACGTTTTTCTCACCTTCTCCCTTTCACAATTCGGCATGGTTCGCTTTTATCTCAAAAACAGGCAACTGGACCTGAAATGGAAACAGCACATCGTAATCCATATCATAGGTCTCGGTCTCTGCGTCACAATTCTCATGGTAACGGTCTATGAGAAGTTTACCGAAGGAGGCTGGGTCACCCTTTTTATCACTTCTCTGGTGGTAGGCCTGTGCTATCTCATTCGAAGCCACTATCGAAAGGTCAGAAGCAGCGTGCGTCAACTCGAAGAGACGCTCTCCGACATACCGGCAACGGCCCCCTTCAACAATGAGCCTGTGGACCCGAAAGAAATGACGGCGGTTCTTCTCGTGGGCGGCTTTAACGGCTTCGGACTTCATACACTTCTTTCGATCGTTAAGAATTTTCCAAACGTGTATAAGAACTTTATCTTTGTTTCCGTGGCAGAGGTAGATTCAGGATCATTTAAGGGGATTGCCGAGATGGAGGCCCTCAGGGAATCGGCAAAGAAAGGGCTAATGAAATACGTGAAAATAACCCGTTCCCACGGCTTTCCTGCTGACTACCGGACAAACATCGCGACTGACGTTGTCGACAGTGTAACAGAACTCGTGGAAGCCACGGTCAATGAGTTTCCCCGTTCCACCGTGTTCACCGGAAAACTCGTATTCAAGCATGAGACCCCGTTCCAAAAGGTCCTGCACAACGAGACCGCTTACGCCATTCAGCGGCGGCTCCAATGGGACGGCATTGCAACAGTAATTTTGCCCATCAGGGTCAACATGTAGTATGGCCCGAATAAGCTCTATGTCAACAGATAGTCCTCTCAGTACGTTACCCGAACGAGCCCTGAAGACCATACAGCAATAAGCCCCTTCAGGTCTCGAGAGTTCCGCCTTACCGGTAGTGCAACTCGCACTTGACAGGAACATTCCCGGCAAGTTTCTTGGCCTGATCTTCGATGAGCTTATGCTCTTTTGCGTTATGGACAAGGCCGCGCAAGAGTATCCCCTCATCGACATTCATTACCTCGAGGGTCGGAATTGAGACGGCAGGATTCGTAAGAATCGCTGCATTTATCTTCGCGGCAACGGCACGCTTCTTTAGCTCGCTCTCGGCCTGTGTATTCTTGAACGCATCCCTTCTTGCGAGCATGGCCTTGAGCGTCGCGGCTACCTCTTCCACACTCAGCGTTTCTAAATTGAATATCACGTCATAGCCGCTCGGGTCATCCCAGCGCTTGCCGAACTCGGAGTGCATCAGTTCGTCGCTTTCCCTGTCCGCCTTTTCAAGTATACTATGCGCCAGTTTCGGGTCTATACAGATGAAATCAGCGCATGTCTTCTCCTCAGTGACCCTCTTGAGTCTCACCTCCATCGGTGCGACGACGAGTGTTCTTAACGCATAAGGGATGCCTTCGAGAAGGAAATTCCCTCCCCTGCCTATGATAACGACCCTGTCCCTAAGCGCACAATCGAGTATGTGGCTTTGTTCAAGGGCGATGAGACCTCTGTATTGCCATTCATATTTTTCCCAGAGCGAGGGGTTGCGTTCATCAAGTTCTCTTCCTGTTTCCTCCCACAGCGGGCCGTCCTGTTTCAACTGGTCAAGAATCTTTTCTTTATCGAAGAAATCGTACCCTATTTGCTCGGCCACGGTTTTCCCAATTTGCAAACCTTCGCTTCCCATTTGACGGGATATTGTCAGAATTGCCATAGTAACCTCCTCAGTGTGCGTTAGTTATGAGAAACGAGCTTTTCTTTCCGTTCCTCTTTGGCAAGCTTCCATCGCAACCATAATTTGCCTACCACAATAACCATGGCGGCGAAAAACGCTTCAACGCCATAGACGAGCCACTGCGAAGGATGGATCAGGCTCACCACGTAGGCGTCACCGATTATCATTTCCCCGCCGACTTTTCCGAGAATGGCGGCGCCGAAATAGACAATAACGGGGTATTTGTCCATGAGCATGGCAAGAATGTTACTCGCAAAAACGACAAAGAAGATGCTGATAGTAAGCCCCACAATAAGGAGAAACAGGTTACCCTTAGCCGCCCCCGCCACTGCGAGGATATTGTCTATGGACATGGTAATGTCGGCTACAAGAATGACCCATACCGCCTGCACGATTGATTTGGCTTCCTGTTTTACTTCTTCCCCTCCTGCCCCTTCGATAAACAGCTTGACCGCGATCCAGAGGATCACAGACCCGCCGACAAATTTGAGGAAACTGATATTCAAGAGCTTCATCACGAAGAAGGTGAGCACGATCCTCAGCACGACCGCGGCGGCGGCTCCAAAGAATATACCTTTCATGCGCTGCTTATGAGGCAGCGTCCTCACAGCCATGGCAATAACAACGGCGTTGTCACCGGAAAGGATAAGATTGATCACAATGATGCTTAAGAAGGCGAGGAGATACTCTAAGGTAAAATGAATTTGTCCCAGTATGCCTAAGTCCACTCTGTTTACCCCCTTTTAGTTTTTTGTCGATCAAAGCTGTCGACCACCAGCAAAGCACGCTGAACTAATATACAAGAATTATTCGAGATCATTCAACAAAATAAATCACGCTCGTGAAAAAGCGATCATTGACAAGGGCGACAAAGCCAGTTATGATAGGGGCATCCAGTAACCGGCCACACCGTGCTATGACAAAAAGAAAACGAACAAAGAAGATCAAGGTAGGCAACGTGTTCGTGGGCGGAGACAGTCCGATCGTTGTCCAGTCCATGTTGAAGACCGATCCGGAGGATTTCCAGGCTACGCTTAGCCAGACGAGAGAGCTAAAGAAGGCCGGATGCGAGCTCGTACGAATTGCCCTGCCCCAGGAAGAAACCTGCAAGATCATTCCTTTCTTGAAGAAAGAGGTGGACATACCGATTATTGGGGATGTTCATTTCAATCATAAAATAGCACTCAGGGCAATGGAACTTGGTGTGGACGCCGTCAGAATCAACCCCGGCACGATCAATAATGTCCACAAGGTGCAGGAAGTGGCCAACGCGGCGAGGGATACAAAAACACCCATCAGGATAGGCATGAATACCGGGTCCATCGAGAAACGGATTCTGAAACGGTACAAAAAGCCCTCGGCTGATGCAATGGTGGAGAGCGCTCTCTACTACACGAAACTCTTTGAAGATGCCGGTTGGACGGAACTCAAGGTATCGCTCAAGGCCTCAGACATTTACCAAACCGTCGAGGCCTACAAGAAATTCGCAAAACAGTCTCATTATCCGCTACACGTCGGCATTACCGAGGCGGGACCTATATTTTCCGGGGCCATCAAGTCTGCGATCGGCATTGGCATTCTCCTGTATGAAGGAATCGGCGACACCATAAGGGTCTCCCTCACGGGTAATCCCGTCTTTGAAGTTATTGCCGCATATCATATTCTGCGTGATATGGGCCTCAGAAAAAGAGGGATTAACATCATATCCTGTCCCACCTGTGGAAGGTGCAAAACACGAAACCTTATGGACATCGTGCAAGAGTTCGAACAGGAGATTACCGACTTTGATGACTATCTGAATGTGGCCATCATGGGCTGCGAGGTCAACGGCCCGGGCGAGGCAAAGGAGGCCGATATCGGTATCGCCTTCGGAGCGAACAAAGCCATCCTCTTCAAGAAGGGAACTGTGGTCAAGACAGGTATATCCAAAGAACTGGCCAAGAATGTCCTCAAAGAAGAAATCCACAACATGATAACCTGAAAAACAAGGCGGGGAGAAGGAGGCCGAAAGGCTTTTTATCTGCCGACCGCTCTTCTCACATGAACTATGCGTTGAATGACCGTCACGTGAGTCAAAACAGCCAGAACCAGAATCACGGAGGGCAACAATGGCGGCAAAAAAAGGCCTACGAGTAGGAGTATAACCCGCTCCGGTCTCTCCAACAGACCTGACCTGCATCGAATAGAAGCCGCTTCTGCCCTTGCCCTCGCGTAGGGTATGACGGCGGTACCGATGGTTGCCACGAATGTCACAACGGAGTAGCGCACGGAACCGTGCAAGACAAAGAACACGAATATCCCGCCCATCACAGCGAGATCGGTATAGCGGTCGAGCACTGAATCGAGAAAGCCTCCGAAACTGGTGACGCTATCGGTGTCGCGAGCGAGCGCCCCATCGAGCAGATCAAAGAACCCCGACATAAGAAGCAGCAGAGCGCCGGACAAGAACCATCCGCAAGCGATGCAGATTGATGAAGCAAATCCAAGAACCGTGCCCCAGACGGTGAGGGTATTGGGATTGACCTTCCTGTCCCTCAGGACAAAACGGTAGACCTTAAGAATAAGCGGATCAAGAGAATGATTGAGTTTCAAGCTTATCAGGCAATACCTTCTTCTGGGGCTCACGTCGCCCCCTCCATCAGCGAAGCTGTCGGAGCCACCCCTTCTCGCTCATGAATGAGCTGTCTATCTACGTCCTGGGGCTCACGTCGCCCCCTCCATCAGCGAAGCTACACCCGCAAGCGGGTACCCGGCCACCCCTTCTCGCTCATGAATGAGCTAAAGGGTTCGCACGCACATACCTTCACGCTCCTTGAATTTGCTTAATGATAGGGTCGTCGCTCCGGTTTATTCGCACATCGAATCGTTCATGAACAGACTCACCCGCGAGAAAGCATCATCCTGCCAGCTACTCTTAATATCGAGGGTCCCAAAACGGGTCTATCTTTCTCTCTCGCCTCGTATGAACTGCTCCACCATGGTGCGGGCAATCTCGTCAGGGTACTGATGGATAGGATGTTTCATGGTATAAGCGGATATTGATTCAAGAACGCCGCCTACGCGTCTGTCGCGAGCAACCTTGCAGCATCTGATGGCGTCAATCATACATCCGGCGCTGTTAGGGGAATCTTCTACGGAGAGTCGTAGCTCAAGATCGATCGGTATATCGCCGAAAATTCTGCCCTCCAGACGCATGAAGCAGACTTTATTGTCCTTTTGCCATGGCACGTAGTCTGAGGGGCCGATATGAATATTCTCGGGAAGCAGGGGCATGTCGAGCATCGATTGGACGGCCTCAGTCTTGGAAATCTTTTTGGAAACGAGACGATCTCTGTTCAGCATATTGAGAAAATCTGTGTTCCCACCGGTATTCAACTGATATGTCCTGTCGATGGTGACGCCTCTGTCGCTGAACAGCTTTGTAAGGGTCCTGTGAATAATTGTGGCACCAATCTGAGACTTCACGTCATCACCGATAACAGGAATCTTCTTCTGCTTGAATTTGTTTGCCCATTCCTTGTCCGATGCGATAAATACGGGGATGCAGTTTACGAAGCTAACGCCGCTTTCGAGACAACACTGGGCGTAATACCGGGCCGCTTTTTCAGAGCCCACAGGCAGATAATTAATAAGAATCTCAACCTGTCTCTCCTTAAGCGTTTTTACCACGTCGCAGGGACTATCTTTAGAAACGATGAAGGTACGTTCCGGAGGATACTCTTTCATGTGAGGCGAGACACCGTCAAGAACGTGCCCCATCGATACCGTCACGTTTGACCGCGGGATATCTTTCGTGATGGTTTTTGTGCAATTGGGTGAAGAAAAGATTGCCTGTTCAAGGGGTTTTCCGACTTTTCTCTTGTCCACGTCGAAGGCAGCGACGATTCTGATATCCGCCGGTTTGTACCCACAGATATCGTAGTGCATGAGGCCTATCATTTCCTTCTGTCTGCCTGCGTAATAGTGAAGCCCTTGAATGAGCGAACTTGCACAGTTACCGATGCCTGTCACAGCAACACGAATTTCCCGCATCATCATCCCTCGTGAATTTTTTTTCTTTTAAGCTATTTGTCATGAAAAGTCAAAAGAAAACGATATTTCATTTGCGGTATCGCTCCATACCTTGCTCATAAAGGTCATTGCCATAGATATCATTTATGACAAAAAGCGGCATGTCTCTAACCCCCAGTTTGAGAACGGCCTCGGGCCCAAGATCTTCATAGGCTACGACCTCCGAGGAGATAACATGTTGAGCCAGAAGAGCGCCTGCCCCACCCGTCGCCCCGAAATAGACCGCCTGAAACTTCTTTAACGCCTCTCTCACCGCAGGCGAACGTTTTCCCTTACCGATCATGCCTTTTAAACCGAGCGCCAGCAGTTGGGGCGTATACACATCCATTCTCGAGCTGGTCGTGGGACCGCACGCCCCGATGACCCTTCCCGGGGCAGCCGGCGAGGGTCCACAATAGTAAATGACCTGGCCCTTTGTCTCAAAAGGCAGCTTTTCGCCTGACTTCAGGACCTCCATGAACCTTTTGTGGGCCGTATCCCGTGCCGTATAAATATAACCACTCAAAAGCACCTTTTCACCGGTTGTAAGTTCCCTTGTAACCTGATCGCTGAGAGGAGCGTTAATCTTTTTTATATCCACAATTTACCCCGCCAAAGAAGCCTGCCTACGCGGCTTATTCGTAAATAAACAGTACCTACAGTACGATCTCTTTCAACCGATGTGCATGGCATTGTATGTTTACGGCAACCGGGAGGGATGCTATGTGACACGGCATGATCTCGACATGGACCTCCAGCGCGGTTACCGTTCCCCCGTAACCCTGAGGTCCAATCCCTGTCCTATTTATATCGTGAAGGATCTCCATCTCGAGAGCGGCAATGTCGCTTTCCTCGTGCCTTATGCCCAAAGGTCGCATCAACGCCTGCTTTGAAAGCCCGGCCGCTGTCTCCAGATTACCGCCGATACCCACGCCCACTATGATCGGCGGACAGGGATTCGGTCCCCCCTTTTCGACCATTTCGAGGGCGAATCTTCTAATACCTTCCTTCCCCTCCGCAGGGGTTAACATCCGCACTTCACCGTAGTTCTCACTTCCACCACCCTTGGGCATGGCGGTAATCTTTATCGCGTCACCGGGGACGATTTTCATATGTATAATAGGAGGTGTATTGTCTCCCGTATTCTTCCTTGTGAGTGGATGGCAACAGGATTTTCGCAGATATCCTTTCCGGTAGGCCCTCCTCGCTCCCTCGGTAACGGCGTCGGAAAGGCTTCCACCGGTAATATGCACATCTTGTCCCAACTCGACAAACGTGACGGCCAAGCCAGTGTCCTGGCACACAGGGAGTTTTTCTGCTCCCGCGATCTCGGCGTTGTGGAGCAGCTCTCTCAAGACTTCTTTTCCCTGGGGAGATTCCTCCCGTTCAACGGCATCGCCTATAGCGTCCAGAATACCCTGCGACAGGTTAATATTGGCGTCGATAAACAGGGCTTCTACGGCTGAGATGATCTTTTCACTGTCAATCTCCCGCATGGTTCACTCCGAATAGGGAACGATGATGCCTTTTTCCATGAGAAGCCCTACCTCGTCTCTCGCCCTTTTTATCTTGGCCTCGGCCATGGCAAACAGTTCTTTTTCACTCAAATTAAGGCGTGCCACCTTCTGTTCCATGGCCTTTTTGCCAACGGCGGTTGCTTCCCTGGGGAATACCTCCCATTCATCCATAGTGGGGAGGAGATAGTCCTCGCTCAAACCTTTATCTTCAGCGCAGCGCGCCAATTCCATGGCGGCGGCAATACACATCTCGTCCGTAATAGTCCGCGCCATAACGTCAAGGGTACCTCTGAATATTGCCGGAAAGCCTATGGAATTATTGACCTGATTGGGAAAATCACTCCTGCCCGTGGCAACTATTCGCGCGCCCGCTTCTTTGGCATCCCATGGCCACATTTCGGGTATGGGGTTAGCGCACACAAATACAACCGCGTTGTCCGCCATGCCAGCGACCCAGGCCTTTTCAATCACGTCAGGGCCTTGTTTTGAAAGGGCGATAACCACATCCTGGCCCTTCATGGCTTCGCCGATGCCGCCATCCCTGTTCTCACCGTTTGTCATCTGACAGAGCTCTATCTTTTCCTTTCGGGCAGGCTCTATATCATCCCTTTTTCTGTTGAGAATACCCTTGCTATCCACAACAATGATCTTTTTGGGGTCCGCCCCCGCCTTAATGAGCATTCTTACAATACACACGTTAGCAGCGCCTATGCCGATCATGGTGATTTTCGCGTCACTCAACTTCTTTTTGACAACCTTCAGGGCATTGATAAGTCCTGCAAGGGTCACCGCCGCGGTCCCCTGCTGGTCGTCGTGCCAAACGGGAATGGGCGCTTCCGCCCGGAGTTTTTCGAGCACATAGAAGCATTTGGGGTTCTCTATATCTTCCAGGTTTATGCCTCCAAAAGCAGGCGCTATGATCTTGACCGTGCGTATGATTTCATCGGGGTCTTTTGTATCGAGGCAGATAGGAAAAGCATCTACACCGCCCAGGTACTTAAAGAGTAACGCCTTCCCCTCCATAACGGGCAGTCCGGCCAGAGGCCCTATATCGCCTAAGCCCAGGACCCTTGTCCCGTCCGTCACTATCCCCACCATATTGGCCTTGTTGGTATATTCAAAAACCTTCTCGGGATGAGCGTGGATTTCTTTGCACGGTTCAGCTACCCCCGGCGTGTACCATATGGCAAAATCATTGATGTCTCTGATGACACATTTAGGCACGACCTCGATCTTGCCCTTGTAGTAGGGATGCATTTTCATGGCATCCTGAGCCGGTTTCTTTGCATTTGCTATGAGTTCTTCCTTGGTCACTTTTGAATTCTTCATGATTTCTCCTGATCTTGGCGCTTAAACAGACTGGAACATTGTATAAAGAATTTTACAAAAAGAAAATAACAATCTCACGTAATGCATGTTCATGCTCCGTCGACAGGCGCAAAGAACGGGATGCCGCCGCTCGCAAATCGGCAAGGACCCGCATCCATCATTCAATTGACAGCCCAAACTCAATAGAACCATTGACAAAGCATGTCAAAATCGCTTATTTTATATGCACATGATGGGCCTATAGCTCAGCTGGAAGAGCCACCGGCTCATAACCGGTAGGTCCCTGGTTCGAACCCAGGTGGGCCCATATTTAAATGATATGAAAAAAACAAATTTATGTCCGAGACAAACGCCAGACTCTAATAAGAGGGGGTGCACCATATGGTGCACCCCCTTTAAATTTTCGGAGGACCTCACGTGGAGCAAGAATTAAGCACCATCTATGAAGCACAGAAAATTGAACTGCAGATAATCGAGAAGGAACGCAAATTATCCTATGCCCCAAAAGCAATACAAAAAATGGATGAGGAGTTGAACGGCCTAAAAACCAAAGCAGAAAAAGAGAAAGAGATCATCGAGGAGCTTGAAAAAGAGCGCAAAAAGAAAGAAAAGGAACTGGAAGTCGATAAGGATAAAATCAAGAAACTCGAAGCCAAGCTCTACGAAGTAAAAACAAATAAAGAATACCAGGCCATGCTCAAAGAGATAGAGACGGTCAAGGCAGCTAATGATCAGATTGAAGAGGATGTCCTCGTCTTAATGGATAAAGTGGAAGATTTAAAGAAAGACCAGGTCTCTTCCGCAGCACATCTCAAGAAAAGGGAGAAAGAGATCGAAGCGGAGAAAGGTAAGATTGAAAAAGAGATGCAATCCGTGGACAAGATCATAGAAAAACTTAAGACGGAACGGGATAATCTTTTATCCGTTGTGAGCGACCGACTGAGGTCCATCTACAGGATGCTCGCGGAAAAAAGAAACGGAGTCGCGGTCGTCAATGTAAAAGGCGGGGTCTGTCTCGGCTGTTACATGAATATACCCCCTCAGCTCTTCATCGAGGTCACGAAGAATAAAGAACTCATACAGTGTCCGAGTTGCAACAGGATACTCTATTTCATAGAAAACGAATGATGGCCTGGGAGATTTACGTAGACGGGGCTTCCTCCGGCAATCCGGGAGATTCCGGCGCGGGTATCTATATCCGCGACGGCAACGGGCGGGAGGTACTTCAAGAGAGCATTTCTCTCGGAACCATGACGAACAATATGGCTGAATATGAGGCGCTCGTCAGGGGCTTGCATAAGGCCATAGAATATGCTGCAAGAGATGTCATCGTTTATACCGATTCTCAGCTCGTGGCAAATCAGGTAACCGGTGCATACAAAATACATAACGATAGAATGCGGCAATATGTGCTTGAGGTAAAAAAAATTGTGGGCAATTTCGACCATTTTGCAATACAATATATACCAAGGGAACGTAACAGGATTGCCGATAAGCTTGCGAAGAATGGTATACAAAAAGGGTAGACGGGTGATCGCGGGTGAAAACCTGAGGAAAGTCCGGGCATCAAGGGGCAGAATGGTTCTTAACGAGAACTGGGGGCAACCCTAAGGAAAGTGCAACAGAAAATATACCGCCCCGCCTTAAAGGGGTAAGGGTGAAAAGGTGAGGTAAGAGCTCACCAGCGTCCGGGTGACCGGGCGGCTTGGCAAACCCCATTCGATGCAAGGCCAAAGAGGGTGTCGCCGAAAGGCGACAGGGATGGCCCGTCCTAAACCCGGGTAGGCCGCAAAAGGTTCAGGGCAACCTGGATCTTCAGAGGAATGATCACCGTTCCGCTTGCGCGGAAAACAGAACCCGGCTTACAGTCTACCCTTTTTAGATTTCTGACACGTTTGAAGTTATGATTCTGGAACCTGATCTATGCGCAGGAGAAGTCGCCAACGAGTAAGCTCGTCGCCCCTTGTTGAGAGGAATGGTGCTTTTCGATGAAGGAGGTCGGAATGGTTTTCGTTGTCGTGGGAATGCCTGCATCGGGCAAGAACATAGCCCGCCTCTACGCGGAGGAACGCTTGATCCCGTACTTTGCGACGGGCGATATCGTGCGCCGGGAGATCGCGAAAAGAGGCCTTAACGCGAGCGCGGAAAACACCAGCATTGTCTCTACCGAAATGCGGGGTGAAGATGGCATGGGTGTTACCCGAATGGCGCTTTCGGCGGCTCTTGCATGCGAGAGTCCCATTGTTTTTGTGGAAGGGATGCGCTCATGGCCCGAAATTGAGCTGATCCGCAGTGAGACCGGCTGTCTCGTTATCGCATTTGTCACCCCGCGACAGACAAGGCGTGACCGGATGAAATCGCGCGCCAGAGCGGATGACCTCCCCTCGGCCTTTGATGAAAGGGATTTACGAGAAATAGCGTACGGGACAGCCGTCCCTGTGGCTCTCGCCGACGCATATATACTCAACACGGGCACCATGGATGAGGCCCTGGCCGACCTCGATGCCCTGGTCAAAACATCCACACCAGAACCGTTGAGGGCCACATCGGTTAAATGACCAGCCACAGATGACGAAAGACCGACAAATAAAACAAATCCTCGCGCTTCTCATCCTCTCTTATGCCGTTCTGTTCTACGGCATAGGCGACTATTCCCTGAAAGAACCCGATGAAGGAAGATACGCGGAGATACCCCGCGAGATGAACGAACTCCACGACTACATCGTGCCCCATCTCAACTACGTCAGGTATTTCGAAAAGCCACCTCTGCTCTATTGGGTCGACGCGTTGTCGTTTAAAGTGTTGCGCACAAACGAATGGTCCTTCAGGTTCCCTAATGCGCTCAGTGCCCTGCTCTGTGTTCTTTTTCTTTTTATCTTCGCCCGGCGATGGCTCGGCCGGGAGTCGGCGTTTCTGTCGTCCATCATACTCATCACCTGTTTCGGCTTTTTTGCTATGGCGAGAATTGTTACCATCGACATGCTTTTCACGCTCTGTCTGTTCCTCGCGCTCCTCTCCTTCCATGAGTTCTATAGGGAAAGGAAACCTTTCTTCATCTATCTCTTTTATGCAGTCCTTGGCGCCGCAACCCTGGCAAAGGGGCCTGTAGCCCTTATATTGCTCGGCGCTACAATCCTCATTTTCCTTGTTACCGAGCATAACCTTCATTTTGTACCGGAGATGAGACTGATACGGGGTCTCGCTATCTACCTCGTCATCACGCTCCCCTGGATTGTAGCCATATCATTCAGGGAAAAGGAGTTCCTCTATTTTTTCTTTGTGGACCAGCACTTCCTCAGATTCCTGACGTCAAGACATAACAGGAGCGGCCCCATTTACTATTTCCTTCCGGTTTTGTTCGGAGGCATGTTTCCCTGGTCTATATTCATACCACGGGCCATGGCGCACCTCTTTAGGGATAAAAGTCTCAGACTCATGGTGATCTGGGCCGCCGTTGTCTTCGTCTTCTTCAGTATATCGGGGTCAAAGCTGCCGCCGTATATCCTGCCCGTATTTCCGCCGCTTGCCATGGTACTCGGCCACTTCTTCCAGGAAAAATGGGGGTCCTTAGCGAACAGATGGGCCGAAGGTCTCGTTTATGCGTTCATTTTTCTCATTTTCGCGCTGGCCGCAGCGCTTCTTTCTTTCTCTCCTTTGAGTGCGTACGTAAAGAACATGTCGACCGATGCGCCCCTCATCATGAAGAACCTCGCTCTTTTTTCCATATGGATATCCCTTTGCTCTTTCATTGCAGGCTTTTTGTTTCTGTCCGGAGGCCTAACCAGGTATTCACGGATTGTTATCCTTCTTTCGTTTTTTTCATTTGCCGTGGTGTGTGGGATACTTCTCAACCTCGGCGTGGTTGACAGACTGAACACAGCCAAAAACCTCGCCGTCATGATCAATCAGGAAAAGGCCAAGGCAGACTATGTCATCGACTATTCATCCTATGACCAGACGCTTCCCTTTTATATGAGGCGTGGCATTACCATAGCCTCGTATACGGGAGAGCTCGAGATGGGCGCCAAGTATGAAGACGCAAAGGACATTTTTATCAGCGATGCGGCGTTTCTCGATCTCGTCTCGTCAGAAAAGAACGTCCTTTTTGTGACAAAGCAAAAGAGGATAAAGACTCTTGAAGAACACTTCCCAGGACGGATCCATGTGCGCGCATGTGAAAACGATAGATGCCTTGTTGCAAATTACTGACAGGCCCTTGAGGCGAGCCGTAGAAACTATTTCGGCGATCGTGCTGTCAGCGCTCCTTTTTTTAATACCCTTCAGCGAGGTCACAGCGGCTGAAACCACAAAGATTGCAAAGCTTAAGAAAGAACTGTCTCAGATGGTAAAGGAAGAGGCATTTGAGTCCAGCGAACTCGGGATCGCGGTCGAGTGGGCAAGAACCGGCGAGCCGCTCTTTACGCTCAACCAAAAAAAACGCTTCATCCCTGCATCGAATATGAAGCTTTTCACGTCTGCTGCAGCCCTCTTATCTCTGTCGCCCGATTTTACCTATGAAACGAAGGTAATGACTGATGCCGCCGTCGAATCAGGGGTCCTCAAGGGAAACTTGATTATAGTCGCTTCCGGTGATCCGACTATATCCGGCTATTTTAACCACAATAACCCCACAGAAGTCTTTGAGGCGTGGGCCGATTCGCTTATACGAGCAGGCATCAATCAGATCGAGGGCGATATTATTGTAGACAACTCTTATTTCAATGACAGTCCTTTTGGAATGGGCTGGCGCATAGATGATATGGATCGCTGTTATTCGGTCCCAAGAGACGCCTTTTCATTCAACAATAATTGCCTCGCCCTTACTATATCCCCGGCAGGAAGCTCAGGCGCACCCGCCACGGTAGAAATCGAGCCTATGACCCGGTATATGAAAATCCTGAACGCCGCCGTGACTGCCGATTCACGCGAAAGCTTTGACGTTGGGGTAGCTTACGGGGCAGATCCATATACGATTGTTGTATCGGGTGTTGTCCCTGTCAATCACGGAAATTCCGTGAAATATTTGTCCGTGAAAAATCCGGCTGAGTTCGGCGCATTTGTTTTTAAAGAAAGTTTGACCATGAAAGGTGTGGCGCTCCACGGAAAAATAGTCTGCCTGCAGGGTGAATGTTCCCAAATTAGAGATTTCGGCCCGCTACCTACCGGCGTGTCCGCATCATCCCTGCGCACTCTTGCCGTCTACCGTTCCCCTAAACTATCCGAAATTCTCAAGGTCATAAACAGAATCAGCAATAATCTCTATACCGAACAATTGTTTCTCACGCTCGCCAGAGAGAATCAGAGACAGGGCGACTCTGCGCAGGCTATGAAAACCGTCAGGGATATCCTCGCCAAAGCCGGACTCGATACGCGAGGGCTCTTCATGGCAGACGGTTCCGGGCTCTCGCGGCTTAATCTCATTACACCGGAACAGACCGTTAGCCTCCTCCGTATCATGGCGGCAAACGCCTATTTTAACGTGTTCTATGATTCTCTTGCGAGCCCCGGTCAAGAGGGCACTCTGAAGAACTGGCCGCATGAAGCGCTTTCCTCCCCGATCCGTGCGAAAACGGGGACAATGATGCACGTGAGAAACCTCTCAGGCTACGTCACTACATCGGACGGTGAGCTCATCGCCTTCTCATTCCTCTGCAACAACTATGATGGCGACAGAACGGTTGTCGACGGTCTTTACAACCGCATTCTTCAGAAACTCTCAAGCTTTTCCCGAAGGCAGAATCTGCATGTAAGCGCTTTTAATGCACGTGCGCGCACGCGCCATCAGGTTCGACCCAGGTAGTAGTCGTACAGGGCCTTGCCTACAAAGAAATCAGCCCACGCCACGCCGATGTCAGGTAGCAAGGAATTCATAATCCACTGACTCGGGGGGACGTGCTTGACCATAAAAGAGGCGATGCTAAAATGGGTCATCAATATGGTACCGAATATAACGATGAGGCCGTTTAACAGATACCCGTATGCGGCCGTTTTTCTGAACAGGAAGAGGGTTGTCACCAGAAACACATCGATGAAAGGCATAAGATTCGACAAGAAATATGTCCCACTGAAATGAAGCGCTCCGGGACTCATTTTGTCGGCGATCATAAAGTGATGTATTCTCAAGTGCAGCATAAAGCCGCCGAGCGCGAGAAAAAGGAGGGCAAAGATGAGCGATCTTCTTATCATGTTTCCCATCCGTCAAAAGAATTTGACCGCATGTCCCAGGTAGAGCGTAAAGGCCACCGCAGCCGCGTGCAGAATCCACCAGCCCGGCTTGAATCTCATGAAGTGGCGTATCATGTTATCTCCACAGCAAATGACCGATTGCGTAGACCGCCGATATGCCGACGAAGTGAATGACCCACCACAGGGGTCTTAAGAAAGAAGTCTTGACCCACAGATTTGATCGCTCCATGATTGGCTCACCTTCTTCGCCCATTCGAGAGTGTTGCTTTCCGCCCCGTTTAGAACCTGCATCCTATTATCGAAGATAAGTCATCATAAGGCGCACTTTCAAGGGGCACTGCAGCATGCGATCTTAACGCGACTGACCGTAACGGTGTGTCTGTCTATCCGAATCTGTGGCTTATGCCATATCCCCCCGTGGGAAATCGCCATTCGATATTGAGATGAGGGCAGCCGATGCGGCAGGAGCCACATTCCAGGCATCCCTCGTAGGAGACGCTGATCCGGTCTTTTTCGAGTCTGTACACATTGGCAGGGCAAAAGTAGAGACAGGGCTGCTCCTCGCATGCGTTCATGCAGATTGTCGGGTCAACGATCCGGATATGGGCAGTTTCGTCCACGCGAAAACGGTCGAGGAACAGTTTGTCTTCAACCTTTGCGGTCATCTTACACTCCTTAATCCGTGCCAGAAGATCTTAAGCAATCTTCGTAGTGAGATATCTCGCCTGATCTTTCTCCAAATGGCTTTTTGTTTCACCTTCTTCGGCTTTCCGTCCACGGTAAGCATTTGACGGGCTGCAAAGCTTGCGAGCTCAGGCAGCACCGTAAAAAGTTCATGATGGTGAAGCCGGAATTCGTTGAAGCCCCGGTACTTCTTCATATCAGGCATGATATAGGAGTTCCGCAACCGATCCGCGTAGCCCGCCAATCCGTGTTGCGTGAAGTCGCCCTTATTGAAAGCTTCGATAATGGTCTCGGCTGCTAACCGGCCGGACGTCATCGCCATATTAGACCCCTCGCGGTGCAGGGCGTTAAACAACATACCGGAATCACCGGCAATAAGAAACCCGTCGCCTGAGAGCCGGGGGATACTGTCGTACCCACCCTCGGCTATCCAATGGGCCATGTATTCCTTGGGTTGCCCGTCTTTGATCAGAGGCACTACCATGGGGTGGGATTTAAACTCTTCCAGCATTTCATACGGTCTGATCTTCCGTTCCATAAGGTCGGAAAGATTGGCCCCTATGCAAAGGGAGAGAGACTTTTTATTCGTGTAGATCACCGCGATGCCGTCCATGCCGCCGGTCATCTCCCCCAAGATTTCTGCAGTCACCCCCTGGCCTGTTGTCACCCCGAACCGCTCATTGATCGTCTCCTCGGATAGCTCAATAACCTCTTTGACCGCAAGCGCCACATCACGAGGCCGCGGCTCAGGACGAAATCCTGTCTTAGCCGCGAGGGCCGAGTTGATTCCGTCGCCAAGCAACACCACCCTTGATTCCGTTGCTCCATCGGGGCGATCCGTTTGAATACCGACGACGTGGTTCCGGCTGTTTCTGAGTAAACCCGTCACCACCGTGCCTGGCACAAGAAGGACGCCCTGTGATTGTGCTTGATTCGCAAACCACCGGTCGAATTTTGCCCGCCCAACCGTAAACGAATTGAACGGTTTTTTCTCTGCGAATACCCTATCCCTAAAGGCCACGCTATATCCGCCATCCCTCGCGAGATACCAGAGTCGTGATTCAATGATATTGCGCTCAACGGGGCAATCCCGGTCCATGAAATCCGGGATAATCTCCGCCAGGTCATGTCCGTAGAGAACGCCTCCCGAAATATTCTTGGCCCCGGGATACATTCCCCGCTCAAAAATTACCGTCTTAATGCCTTTGCTGGCGAGGATATATGCCGCCGAGATGCCTGCCGGTCCCGCGCCCACGATGGCTACATCAAATCTTTCCTGCATATCATTATCCTGATCTGATACGGTTTGCCCGTATCCGCAACTTTTCGATCATCACCGGCACTACCTGTCTGTAGTCGCCCACGATCCCCGCATCAGCAACACTGAAGATGGGCGCCCTCGGATCGGAGTTAACCGCAACGACCTTGGCTGAACCCTGCATGCCCACAAGATGCTGTACGGCCCCTGACACCCCGATTGCGAGATAGAGATCCGGCGCCACGGTCTTCCCCGTCTGGCCGACCTGACGCTCGTAGGGCATCAAACCGGCTTCGACAACAGGCCTTGAACACGCTACCACCCCTCCGACGAGATCGGCAAGTTGTTGAAGCATGGGCATGGTCTCGGGATCACACGCCCCCTTTCCCGCGACAACGAGCGCAGGAAACCTTGTGATATCAACGGCGTCCGTATCTGCCGCATCCCTTATGAAATCAATGATCTCGGGAACAGCTCCCAGGGGAGGCGTGTACGGATATGCGTATATACTGCCCGTCCTGGTATTGTCCTTCGGATGAAGCCGGAAGACTTTTGGCCGAACCGTGCTCATCTGCGGGCGATGGCGCTCACAGAAGATGGTGGCCATGATGTTACCTCCGAATGTGGGTCTTGTCATGAGGAGCATCTTCTTTTCTTCATCGATATCAAGGCTTGTGCAGTCCGCCGTCAGTCCTGTTTGAATCTCGGTGGCGACCACGCTCGCCAAATCCCTGCCGACGGACGTGGCTCCGATGAGTACGATCGCCGGTTTCACGGTGCGACAGAGGTTGGCCAGCGCAGCCCCGTAAGACTTTGAAAAATAGGTTCCAAGCAAAGGGTCGTCAACTACATGGACTTCGTCACATCCGTACGCGATTGCCTCTTGAGCGATATGGCCCGCATCCCTGCCGATAAGAAAACCGATCACTTTGGTCTTGAGCTTTTGCGCCAATTCACATGCCGCCCCGGCAAGCTCCCATGAAACCGGTGCCCCCCGACCATCCCTTATCTCAATAAAGATGGCAACGCCCTGATAGTTGGCAAGGGCAACGTTTACGGTCTCTTCCTTCCTGATGGTGGTTCCCTTTCGCCGTATCCTTTCAAACTTGACGGCATTCACAGGACAGACATCGAAACATTTGCCGCAGCCGATGCAGACTTCGGGATCTATGACCGCAGTGCCACCGGACATCTCAATCGCACCCACAGGGCATTCAGCAACACAGATCTGACATCCGATACACTTGTCGGAAATAATCTCGGCTATTTCGATACCCTTTGAATTCTTAGGCATATCGTTCAGAGCACCTCGCGCTTCAGCAACTTTGAGGCAAATGTTTCATCGAGCAGTATGATGCTCAGGCACTTCTCCACTGCCTCGTCAACTTCATCGCGAGCGTCAAGAAGCGGTCCTCCTTGCTTCAGAGGAGGGGAGAATATCTTTCTCACCCACGTGGGAGAGCCCTTTAAGCCGAGCCTATCGGGGTCCGCCTCGATGGTTGCACCGTTCCATACAGGAATATCAATCCGGATGGAATGCATGAGCCGGGGAAGAGAAGCCCGTCTCGGCTTCGCGAGATCGAGCTCACAGGTAAGCACGGCGGGAATTACACCCCGGACGACTTGCGAGCCGCCTTCGACTTTCCGCTCTACCGTGATGGTACGGGCTTTTTCATCAATCTCTCTGATCTTAACAACATAGGTCAACTGGGTATAACCGAGGCCGGTGGCGACACCCGGTCCAACCTGGGCGGTATCTCCGTCGATGGCCTGCTTTCCACAGAGAATCAGATCCACGGGGTTAGTACGTCCGATATGCTCGATGGCCTTTGTAAGCGTATAGCCCGTCGCGAGCGTATCGGCCCCGGCAAACGCCCGGTCAGAAAGAAGCACTGCCTGATCAGCGCCCAGGGCTATTGCCTCTCTTAACACCTCTTCGGCTTGAGGCGGTCCCATACTCACTGCGGTGACGCGTCCGCCGTACCTGTCTTTTATGGATAATGCCGCCTCAAGGGCCACCATATCATAAGGATTGGCGATCGACTCTACCCCTGCCCGAATCAGCGTATTGGTTTCCGGATCAATCTTCACCTCCGCAGTATCAGGTACCTGCTTTATGCAACAGACAACGTGCATGCCACATCCTTCGTCAGTTAAGAATACGAATTACGGATCGACCTATGCTCATCTCATATAATATAAGTACAAAAAGATAGATAGCCAGGCATGGCGACCGCTATCGAAGATTTCCGAGGCTCGCCTATCGGCCAAGAAAGGCCGCGTAATTGCGCAGCACGGGCTTAAGCGCACCTTACAAGGCGGCCGAAAGGCCGTGGTCGCAGGAGGTGAGAAAAGATGCGTCAAGGGCAATTGCGCGCGATACCAGGCTCGGGTTGCGACGAAAGAGTCCGACGTTAGGGCTTGCTGGATATAAATTTGTTTAGGATTGCTTTTGCGGGCCGCTTATATACCGATCACGCCTATCCGATAATCTCCGTGACCGGAAGGGCCGCAATATCAACAAATCTCTGTTTGCTTGTGTCATCACCGCTCGCGAGATCGACCACGCGCGAGAAGACTTTCTCAACAAAGACATCTCTGTCATGGATCCGTTTGGTTACGCCGAAACGTAGCGTGTTCCTATTTTCTTCGGTGAGTTCGTTCATAAGGTTTTTCGTCGTAATAATCGAGCCAAACCGGGCCAGATTTGAGAGTCTCGAAGCGTAGTTGATGGTGTCGCCCAGGGCGGTAAACTCTACGTTCGTCGACGACGGGGTGGTTGTACTGAAATATTCACGGCCCTCATTGATACCCATATTGAGGTAAAGGTCATTGATCCATTTCTTACGAATCTTCCACTCGCTGGAGAACCGTTCCATTCTTTCACGAATCTCCAGTGCACAGTTGATCGAATTCATGATGTAATTGGGATCCTGCTTCTTGAGAAAGTAATAGACAACACCATCGCCTATCCGCTTTCCAAAGATACCATTGAATTTCTTGAAGGACTCTTCGAGGAGCCTCCACATAGAGTTTATCAGTTCGAAATATTCTTCCGGTTGGAGCTCGGCACATATGCGCACAGAACTCTGAAGGTCAGCGACCAGTACGCTGAACGAAACAAGAGTCGGCAGTCTTTTTTGCAAGAGGTCTCTCACCACCATCTCACGGTTCGACAGGTACTCGGTGATGCCTTCGGGCACGTTATCGGCCGACAAATAGAGGAAGA
Source organism: Syntrophorhabdaceae bacterium (assembly GCA_035541755.1). Lineage (NCBI taxonomy): Bacteria > Pseudomonadati > Thermodesulfobacteriota > Syntrophorhabdia > Syntrophorhabdales > Syntrophorhabdaceae > Syntrophorhabdaceae bacterium. Next base: position 4,526 of record DATKMQ010000055.1, on the reverse strand, counting down.
ACATACCTTCTCTAAAAAACGTCGTATAGGTAACGTACTTTTCCTCGGGCTTACCCTTTTCCGCAACGGTGACGGGCTGTTGGTAGATCTTTTCCATGGGTATATCCTTGGCCTTATCGAAGGCCTTCTGCAGGTAATCTACTTCCTTACCGGATATGCCCGTGTAAAGACTGTCGATATTCTCCTTCTTCGATTTTGCCCTGAAAAAGGTCATGTGATAGTTGAGGAATTCTTCCCAGTTCTTTATGAAATGGCTGAATTCCCAGTTGAGAAACAGACGAAAAACGTTCCTGTATTCAACATCCCTGATCGTCTTGATGCTTTTACCAAAGATTGACTCTTCGGCCTGTGCATTGATCCATTCAATTTCGAATTGATAGTTGAGAAGATAGGCGGGAGTACGGAGGTCCTCCAAAGTGAGCCGCAGTCCGTTGCCACCTATTTCCAGTATTTTCTTAACTTTTTCGTCTAAGAGCGTGTTTTTTTTGTCGATTTGAACGCTATGATCGTCTGCCTGCTGCTCCTTCATCCGTTTGATGATTTCCTCCATTGTTTCCCCCTCATCCCTAGCCCGCTTCACCTTGTTGACTATATCCACAACCCCTATGGGGAAACAAACGACCAAGCTTTCATCGGCATTCTTTATGATATTTGGTCTTGGTACGATACCTACCTTTATGTAGTTATTCAGGGTGGATCGAGAGATGTCGCACTTGCTCAGCAACTCCTCGCTACTGATCCACTTTTCATTTTCGCTCTTAAACTGCAAATTATCACTCTTGGTATCTTGCATGGCATACCGTCATAGAGTAAATAATATACAGTTTAAAACAATTGTCAAGAAAAAAATGTGAGTCTAATCACGCAGTTTAATTGTACACTTTAAGTAATAGGTGAGGAAATTATCCAAAAACTTTCAGAATAAATTGGGTTGTATTGGCAAAAAGCCAATGAAGCCGGATCATTACGAGTGAGCCTAACCATGTCGATACTGAACGCCGAATTCGCCGCGCGGGTAAACCCAGTTGATCGCACCCTCTTTGCACGCAACCATACATGTGCCGCATTCGAGGCATCCTGCGTACTCTACTTTCATTTCGTCGTGTTCCTCATCATATTCGTACAGGTGACCGGGGCACACAAACAAGCAGTACCTGGTGGTACACTTTGCCCTGCATGTCGCATGATCAATCCTGATATGGCTTTCCTTATCGGTCTTAAAGGCATCGAGGGCCAGCTTTTCGTCTATGCGCATATTCTATCCACCTCAGATCTTTCTTATATGGTAGAGGTCTTTTATTCTTTTAAAACTGAGCATGCCTGATGACTTGAGTTCATTCCACAGGGATCTTCCTAATCTCTCCTTAGGGCCTTCCCCGAACCACATGATCTTTTCCAAAAAACCGGGAAAACGTTCGGGATAGAAGGAAAAGAAGTCTTCGTGCTCAAGATATTCGGTCATCTCGCGGGAGGCCTCGAAGTCCTGCAATACGAAGGTTTCTCGCAATCGTTTTTCGTATGATGCGAGGCTCGCCGCAGAAAAATCTCCCCTGTCTTTCGCTTGAAAAATGGTCTCAGCAGCAAGGATTCCGGAAACTATCGCAAAATCCATACCGCGCACCGTGACACCCATGTTCAGCGCAAAACCGGCCGCGTCCCCGGTTACGATGATACCGTTGCCATAGAGCTTGGAGAGGGATTTATATCCGCCCTCGGGTATGATGTGGGCCGAATATTCGACGAGATTTCCTCCGTCCAAGAGCCTTCTTATCTCGTAGCGTTCTTTGAAGGCGTCAATCAGGGTGTACGCATCAATAGGAGGGGTCCTTTCCATGAGCCCCTCTATACCGGCCACCACGCCTATGGAAACCGTATCTCTGTTGGTATAAAGAAATCCACCTCCGAAAATACCCTTTGTTACGTCACCTGCAAATAGGTGTGCAACGCCTTGGCCCGTCTCTACGTTGAATCTGTCATTTATCTTTCCCTCGGGCAGTTCTATGATCTCTTTCATAGCCAGGGCGTATCTCTCTGGTGCCAGCCTGGATTTGAGCCCTGCCTTTTCCGCCATAAACGAGAGCACACCATCCGATGCGACCACGACGTGAGCGCGAATCTCCTCGCTGCCTGCCCTGATACCTGACACCAAGCCTTCCTCCCAGATCAAATCGTCAACCTTATGCCTGGATATGACGAAAACGCCCTTTGACGTCAACTTTTCCGAGAGCCATCTGTCAAAGCGCGCGCGGAGCACCGTGTAGCTGTGCCCCTCTCTTCTTAATCGATCACCGGTAAAATCTACGGTGATCGAATTCTCTTTCGCGAGAAGGCTCAGACGCTCACGAACGACCTGCCTCTCGAAAGGAGCTTCGTCAAGCATATCGCCGATAAAAGGCTTTATCGGCAGAGTGTAAAGGCGTCCGCCGGTCACGTTTTTGCTCCCGGGGAAATCTCCTCTCTCTACAACGATAACTTGAAGCCCTTTTTCGGCGAGCTTGTATGCGCAGGAAAGTCCCGCGAGTCCGGCACCCACTACGACAACGTCAATCTTTTCCATCTTAGCTTTCTTCTCTGACTCTCTTCAGCTCTTCCTTGAGCACGGGGAGCACGGTAAAAAGATCGTCAATGATTCCATAGTCGGCGTATTGAAAGATCGGGGCTTTGGGATCTTTGTTAATAGCCACGATCACCTTAGACGTATCCATGCCCATAATATGGTGGAGAGCCCCGGACACGCCACAGCCTATGTAGAGCTTGGGCGATACCGTCTTGCCGCTCTTGCCGATCTGATCATCATAATCTCTCCACTTGCTGTCCACGACGGAACGAGACGCGCCCACTCTTCCCCCCGAAAGATCGGCTATCTCTTCGAGCAACTGAAAATGTTCCGGACCCTTCATGCCCCTGCCGCCACAGATAATAAAATCAGTCTCCTGGAGATCGACCTTCTTGGAGGCTGTCTTTTCCACACTTAGTCTGACCAGTCGAGGATCCGGATTAATCTGCAACTGTTCTTCAACGATCTCTCCGTCGAGATCCCTCTTCTCCACGGTAAATGAGTTGGGCCTGAAGGTGACAAAGGCTGTTGAATCTCCCTTGCATTCGATCCAGGAAAAGACTTTTCCGCCGTAGAGGGGTTTCTTGATCCTGATAATGCTTTCGTTCACATCTATTCCGATGGCATCGGATACGATCGAACCCTTAAGCCTTACCGCGAGCCTGGGAAAGAAATCTTTTCCGGTCACGGTGGAAGCGCCGAGAACCATCCGCGGCACGTATTTTTTGAGAATCTGCTCGGACGCCATTGTATAGGTGTCCCAGCTATACTCGTGAAGCATCGCATGGTTCGCCACGATTACCTTGTCCGCGTAGGCTTTCAGGGATTCAGCAAGATCCTTTATGTCGTTTCCCATGATAACGGCGCATACCTCGCATCCGAGCTTGCCCGCTATCTGCTTGCCTTTGGAAAGTATTTCAAGGGACGCTTTGCGAACTGAGCGGTCCTTGCACTCTACGAGAACGAAAATATCTTTCGGCATTATGTTCCTCCTCTCATATCACCTTTGCATCTGCCTTCAATGCCTTCACAAGGTTTCTCACTTTCTCCTCGGGGGTTTCACCCTCCACGATCTTCACTGGCGGCCTCTGTGCAGGGGGTTCATAAGAGAGGATCGTTATATCCGACCCGTTTTTGCTTAAGCTTGGACTTGCCACCTTAAGGGTTGATGGATCAATCGTCGGTATTTCTGTCTTCATGGCCTTCATGACACCGGTAATGAGCGGCACACGAGGCTCGTTAAGTCCTTTCTGAGCAGTAAGGAGGGCGGGCATTTCCACCTGAGAAATCTGTTTACCTCCTTCGATCTCGCTTTCAACTTTGATTCGCTTCCCGTCAAGGACCTCAATCTTAGTGACCCTGCTTACATGCGGGATTGTCAGATACTCGGCGACCATGGGGCCTATGTTCGCGTTCTCGTCATCAATGGCCTGTCTCCCGCACAGAATAAGATCGAAACCATCTGACGTGGCGAAGGATGCGAGCGTCTCTGCGATGATTAGGGGGTCATCGCTTTCATGAACGGTACTGTCAATGAGAAAGGCCCTATCAGCCCCCATGGCCACAGCAGTCCGGAGCGCCTCTATTGCCCTCGGCGGACCGTACGTGCAAACCGTAACCCGGACCTCTTTCATGCTTTCTTTGATTCTCACTGCTTCTTCCACGGCAAATTCATCGAAAAAATTAATGGCATACTTATTCTCTATTTCCAGCGCGTTTCGGTCATTGTTGATCACGATTCTCGCTTCCGTATCAGCCACCTGTTTAATAAAAACCAGAATATTCACTTTCCGTCCTCCCTCTCGCGCATCACCCTCTCCTGCGTCAAATCATGCAGATCTTTTGATCTTCAAGCATGTGAAACGACAAAATTTCGCATACTATATTTTATGAATGGAGGCCATTTGTCAAGCAAAAATTCAGAAGTTCCTTTATGCGGTGTGTTGAAAAGGGGGTAATTAAAGCTTAA
>DATKMQ010000054.1 GCA_035541755.1 Syntrophorhabdaceae bacterium | reverse complement strand
TCCGTTTGGCAACCGAGAAGGTACCGAACCCGACGAAGGACGCCTTGTCACCTTTCTTCATGGCGTCACCGATCGCGCCAAAGACGGCGGCAACAGCGGCCTCAGCCTTGGCCTGCGATACACCTGCTTTCTTCGCTACAGCTCCCGTAAGGTCTTTCTTGTTCATACGCCCTCCTTGTGAGAATAGATGTTGATATATTACAATCATACACCACTATTCCTGCTTTGCAAGGAGCTTTTTGGGGAGAGATAGGGGTCTCGATTACTGGTTGAAAGGTGAGACATCCGCCAAATCCCTCAAAACCAACATCTCAATCAATAGTGGCTATTGTCCTTGCCGGTGGTAGGTTTCATTGTTTGGGAGGGTAAAATAGGTGCTTGTCTTTACGAGTCAAATATCGGGCAAATCATTACGAATCGGCAACTGCCATTTGAAACGCAGCAGGGACCGGAAACTAAGCATCGTCTCCAGCAGATTGCCTCCGGTGCCCCGTTATGTCTCTCTTCTTCACGGTCTGTCTTTCCTGCCTGTGGCAGCAATCCAATTCTTCTCGGGGACTTCATGTATCTCGACCGAAGAATAGCCCGCGCCTCTCAGAAAATCCCTATAGCCCTGGGGAGAGTGGATCTGCATGTTGGCCCAGACCGCCCACTTCTTGTTTCGGTCATGGAATCTCCCGTCTTCGTAGACCTCGTTCACCAGTAACAGCATACCTCCCGGCCGCAATACGCGTCGGATCTCCGCAAGATCGCGAATAAGATCCGGCCAGAAATAGTAAGACTCGAAAGCGGTGGCAAGATCAAAAAAGTCATCCGGAAAAGGAAGGGACGAAATAGCGCCCAGAGAGATTTCCAGTCGACCGCATGCTGCCAGTTCTCTGTTTACTTTCTTGGCTAACGAGACCATTTCCGGGGAATAGTCAATCGCATAGAACCTGGAGTTTGGAAACAAAAAAGCCATGTCTCTGAGGGCCGCACCCCCGCCGCATCCAATATCGAGTATAGCAGCGGGCGATTGTTCCGTGTGGATGTGGCTGAGTCCCCATCGCCTAACTTTGGCGTGGCCTCGGTTCATTGCTATCCCCACGAATCTCCCGAGCAGCCCTTCCGGCTTCCTGCACTGCCTCACAAATTTCTCAGCAATTCCCATGAGAGTTGACCCCCAATCAGCACACAGACCTGGTTATTCCCCTATTCTCCTTAATGGTATCGTTGCATCATAAGAAAAGCAATATAGAAAATATCAAGGATTACTGTTCGAAATGCGGTAATTTGTGAGAAAAGTGGTGGAGTGTGGAATTCAGTCAAAAAGCTTACTGGTGGAAATAAGGGTGAAACCAGTGCGCGGGTCAGGGGGAGAGGAGCCAGTCCATGGCGGTCTGCCGCTCCGAGAAGACTTCAACCATCCAGCCACGGTTCCTGCTAGCCGTCTCGTAGAAGCGGGCAGCCTGGTGTTGCTCAGCTGCAGTCGGCATGACAAAGGCGATGCGGGTTCGCCTGCTCGCTTGGAGGTTTTTGTAATGTTGCTGGGACAGATGGAGCAGGTCGAAAGTGGTGGCTGAGAGTTGGGCGTTTGTCACATCAATGAGGGTCCGGTTAACGCCTGTTTCCTTCTCAAGGGCGATGCGCTTGTGGGCGGCCTCCACCATTTCTTCTGCAGTGATATGGCTGTTGCATACCACTTCGATAATCCCGATTGAAGCATCATGCGTCACAGTACATGCCATACGTCCCCCGTAGTATAAGGGTAAGCGCCATCGGCCAGTCTGTCAAGGAATTAAGGCGGCGGTAAGAAACCGTTTAAGGTTTATTCGTGTGCTGCCGAATATATCGGTACGGGGATACTGTTATCCCTTCCGTTCATGGTGGAGGAAAAATCATGAAAGGTTATATTTGAGAGGACAGGAAGTCCTCGCTCTGCTTCAGAGGCCGCTACATCTCCGCCGTACCGGAGATGTCCTATCAATACTGGGAGACACAGTCGATCCCTACCACTACAACGACTGTGCCTCCACTCCTCAAGAAATGGTATGGGGTTTCCGCGTCAGGCAGATATCGGCTGTAAAGATAATTGACAATAAATGAGTTTAGGGCGAGGATTGAGGAAAAGTATTGGGGGAAATATGGCACTGAAAGTCTGCGGTGAGTGCGGGAAAGAGATCAGCCGGAACGCGCAGCGGCCGCCCAACGGCGAGGGTTATCAATGAAAGAGAACCAGGTGAGTTATACGGCCCGGTGGTGTGCCTATGCTCGTGCCCACCATGTTATGAACGATAATCCTAAAGTCTTTGATGACTACCTTGCACCGCAGATCATAACTGACGAGGACCGAGCAGAATACGACCAATCGTTAGGCCACCTTATGGCGGCCCTTCAGTTTATGGAGCCAGCTCGCGCCGCATCATTTACGGACCGGCACAATGCCGTGACGTGGATCATGCAGGGTATGTATCCCTCAGCGCTTATTTTGAGTCGGGCACGGTATACCGAGGACAAACTTATGGAGGCTATCAATCAGGGCGTGACCCAGTATGTAATTCTCGGCGCCGGATTGGATACTTTTGCTTTTCGGCACCCGGAGTTAGTGGACCGTCTTCAGGTCTTTGAGGTCGACTATCCTTCTATGCAAGCCTTCAAACGTCACCGTCTTGCCGAGTTGGGCTGGCAAGCCCCGGCGCAATTGCATTTCGTTCCGATGGATTTTGCTCAAGACAATCTTATGGACGCACTCAGAAGGTCATCGTTTGATCCCAAGGCATTAAGCCTCTTTAGCTGGCTCGGGGTTACCTATTATCTTGAGCGAGAGGAGGTATTCGCGACTTTCCGTACCGTTACTGAGGCCACGAGTGCAGGCAGCGTCATCGTTTTTGATTACTTAGACACGGATATATTTCGGCCCTACCGCGTGGCTCGGCGGGTACGTGTTCTATTGACTGGAGCCCGGAAGAGGGGCGAACCTATGAAGTGCGCATTTGAACCTGACGAGCTTGCAGCCGATCTTAAACCACTCCATTTACGCGTTGCCGAGGACTTAGGCCCATCGGAGGTTCAGCAACGTTACTTCGAAGGGCGAACCGATGCCCACTATGCGTGTGAACATGCGCATATCGCACGTGCGATTGTCGAATGAGAATGCCCATGCTAGGGAGACCAGAAAAGGCCACTCGTAGGTGGCTTTCGAGCGCATTAAGCGTTTTGTTCTTAGAAGCGGCATAGAACTGAAATGAGAGTAGTAAAAAAGCCGACGGTGAGAATTGAACTCACGACCTGCTCATTACGAGTGAGCTGCTCTACCTCTGAGCTACGTCGGCATAGGTTCTGTTTTATATAGCACGATCAAACCGTTGCATACAATAGAATTTTTTCTCATGAAACCCCCTGTTGCGGCCATGTCCGCACGCGAAGAAAAGCTGAAAATGGAACTTGAATTGTTGAGTTCCCGTTGAACTGTCGTGGTTAGACTGTATAGTTGAGGAGCTTTATGACGCCGCTATTATCATCATACATGTCGATGATGTCCACGCAGCCGTAATCCTGGGAGAGTTTATAGAGGGCGGTCAAACTCAGGTTGAGAAGCGTCGAGATAATAATCTTCAATATGCCTGCGTGGCAGACGATCGCGATACTCCCCCCTTTATGCCTGTCCACGATCTCTTCGAAGGCTTTGGTGGCCCGTTTCTGTGCGTCGAGCAAAGCTTCGCCCCCGGGAGGGGTGTTGGATACAGGGTCCTTTAGCCAGAGGGGGAATAGGACCGGATATGTCTTTTCGATCTCATGAAAGCTCAAGCCTTCCCACTTGCCGAAATGAAGCTCGTTAAACCTCTCGTCTATATGTGCGCTGAGCTTGTGGGGCCTGCCGATGATGCTTGCGCTTTCTATGCAGCGCGAAAGGGCCGAGGTATAGAGAGCGGCGAGCGGATAGGGCGCCAGGTAATCGGCAACTTTCTCAATTCTCTCGATACCTTTTCGGGATAGGGGTATGTCTATGGTTCCTTTATAGACCTTGCCTGTTTCTTCGTCAAGGGTTTCCCCGTGACGGACGAGAAAGACCCTCGTAGGGCTTTCGCTAAACAAGACATTCCTTGAGCGATGTGAGAAGCGACCTGTTATCTTTGGGTGATTTTACGGCTACGCGCAGGTACCTGTGGTCGAGGCCTTTGAAGTTTGCGCACCCCCGCACCAAGATTCCCTTGCTTTCAAGCTGCTCAGCTATTTTAGGAGCGTCCGGGATATACAGAAGGAAGTAATTAGCGAGCGACGGCACGTACTCGATGCCGAGAGCTCTAAAGCCCCTTTCAAAAACCCCCCTCTGCCGGCTCATGAGTTTCTTGGTCCTCTCCCTGTAATCATTCTCGTCCAAGGCCACGACGCCTGCCGCTTGTGCGAGCGTATTGACCGTCCAGGGTTCCTTGTTTTCCCTCAACATGGCCGCAATGTGCATGGGAAAAATGCCGTAGCCCAGTCGAAGGCCGGCCAGGGCATAGAACTTGGTCAACGATTTGAGGACCATGAGATAGGGGTTCTTTTCCACGGCGTGAGCCACGGAGCGACCCACGGAAAAATCCATGAAGGACTCATCGACGATCAGGTATATCTGTCGTTTCCGCATCTCCTGAGCAATGTCCAGCAACATGTCGTGGTCGATAAGCCTGCCTGTGGGGTTGTTGGGGTTGCATAGAAACACCGCTTCCACACGCTCGGTGGCGGCATCATCGATAAGCGATTGAGGCTCCACGTCAAAATTGCGTTTGCGCTCGAGTATATGGTACATGACGGAGCATTCAGGCCGGGCGATCCTGCAGGCCCGCTCGTAATCGCTGAATGTGGGCTGTACAATCATCACCTTATGGAACCCCATGGTTCGGGGAACAAGGTGAATCAATTCCGTGCATCCGTTTCCGCAGAGAATCGATTTGGGGTCTATGTCATACGCATTCCCCAGCTTTTCTCTGAGTCTCGTTGCGTTCATATCAGGATAGTGGATGAGGTTCTTCAAACATTTCTTGATTTCGAGGATCACGTTGCGAGGGGTTCCCAGGGGATTGATGGAGGCGCTGAAATCGATGAGCGCACTCTGGGGAAAGCCCCTTCTCTCCATAACGCTATATATATCACCGCCATGGTTTGTCATAGAACCCACCATACACATAATACAATAAGGGAAATAAAAAAGCCACCGAACGATCCATATCTTACAATGGTTATTGCGTCCAGGGCAGCCTTCAGGTAGTCCGTTTCACCTCCGGAACCGATGTATGGCTTCTTAACAAGAACCCCGTTATACGTGGAGGGTCCTCCGAGTCTTACCTTAAGCGCTCCGGCGATCGCGGCCTCCGGGTAGCCACTATTGGGACTGGTATGATGCCTGCCTTCATGGTACAGGGTCTTAAACGATGCACCTATCCTTTGCCTGGAGCGGAAATAAATGCCTGCTGCCAGAGCAATCAATATGGCGGAAAGCCGTGCGGGCACATAATTGCAAAGGTCGTCGAGACGGGCCGATGCCCATCCAAGGTGCCGGTATGTTTCATTCTTGTACCCCACCATAGAATCGAGCGTATTGACGGCCTTGTATGCGAGGGCGAGTGGCATCCCCCCCAGCACAAAGAAGAACATGGGGGCGATGACCCCGTCGGAGAAGTTCTCCGACACCGTCTCGATAGCGGCCCTTAAGATCCCGTCTCTGTCGAGCGCGTCCACGTCCCTGCCTACAATCATGCTCAAGTGTTCCCGGGCCCTCTCCATATGACCTTCTTCAACCGCCTGTACGACGAGGAGCGACGAATTCAAGAGCTCCTTTGTGGCAAGGGTCGTGGCCGTAAGGTACACGAGGAATGCGATACCGAATACCCTGAATAGGCCCTTCAAGGCAAAGAGGATCCATTTTTCGATGAGCAGGGCGCAGAGAAAGGTCGTGAGTGTGATGACAAGCGCCAGCATAAAGCCGGCAAGTCTTTCCTGTTCTTTGGGGGCGGATGATCGTTTGAGCAGGCGTTCCATGCCTGAGATCCCTTTTCCTATGATCCTGACCGGATGGGGAAGGGAAGGGGGGTCACCGATTGCGAGATCGACGAAGAAGGCAAGGCAGAAGATAAGGATGATCACAGGACTAAAGCCTATTTCCATAGGAGCGCGACCGTCAGAAAGGCGTTCTCTGTTATCTCATGGAGAGCGCCGAAATTGTCCCCCGTCAAGCCGCCGAACTTTGCCGTGAACAGGCGTTTGAACAAGAAACCCACAGAAAGCGTTACGGTGACTGCCAGGCAGAAGAACAAGGCGAAAGAGCCTATGCCTCGCCCAAACGAGGTGAGCACGGTATGGCTCCATATCAGACCGGCCGTAAGACCGATCACGAGAAAGACTACAGTGGCCAACACAAAATGTCTCAACCTCACGTGCGCCAGGAAGATCCTTCCTATCCCGTCATCACGGGCGCTTTTTACCCGATACATGGCCCGAACCATGATCCATTTGGAGAACACAGGCGTGAGGAAAAGGACCAGGTATTTGTGTAGAGCATGGTCTGCCGCCAGAGTTTCCCTGAGCAAAAGATATTTGAAAAGGAGACAGAGGATAAGAGAGACGCTTCCTATTGCGCCGGTCGTGCTGTCCTTCATGACCGCGAGCCTTTTTACCCTGTCGGAGCCCACATTTCCGGAAGAGCGCACAGCCAGCGCATCAAAGGTGTCTGAAAGCCCATCCAGGTGAAACGCCCCTGTTACGACCGCATAGACAATGATCACAAGAGCCGCTACTATTTCGGGGGAGAAAATCTTCAAAAAGACAAGGCAACAGATCGCGAGAACGAGTCCCTGAGTTGCGCCCACAAAAGGAAAAAAAACGGACGAGCCGACAAGGTCTTTTTCAGATGGTACTTTCTTGGTTCTGACAGGAACGATGGTCAAGAACTGGAAGGCTGCTGTGAGCGCTTTCATTGCTATGTCAGTTCTCTTGAGACGCCCGCCTCGTCAAAGGTGGCCATCTCACGATAAATCTTGAGTCCAGCTTCAATAATGAACATAGCGAGTGCCGCTCCCGTGCCCTCACCGAGACGCATCCCGAGGTCAAGTACGGGATCAAGACCGATCTTCTTGAGCATAACGATGTGTCCTTTTTCCACCGAATTGTGCGCGCCAAACATATAGTCCTTTGTTGCGAGGTTAAGGCAATAGGCGAGAAGAGCCCCGGCCGTTGAGATGAAGCCGTCTACGACCACAGGTATCCGACGTGATGCGGCCCCGAGGATGAGGCCAGCGATAGCGCCTATCTCCGCGCCGCCGACTTTTGCGAGTACGTCGATAGGATCATCGCGGTTCGGTTTGTTGAGGGCAATCGCGCGTTCGATCACCTGTATTTTTAATGCGAGCGTCTCATCGGGAATACCCGTGCCCCTGCCTGTCACCTCTGAGACGGCTGTATCGGTGAGTACCGCCGCAATCGCGCTCGATGGCGTGGTATTCCCTATGCCCATCTCGCCCGTACCGAACATTTGATATCCTTTCCCCGCGTAGTCGAGAGCAATGTCGATGCCTGTATCTATAGATTTTTCCGCCTCCTCTCTGGTCATGGCAGGGCCTTTTGCCATATTCTTAGTTCCCCGGACGACCTTTCTTATGAGGAGGTCTTTTTCGCCTCCAAAATCGTGATCGACTCCAACATCAACAACGATCTCGTCTATGCCGGCATGACGGGAAAGCACATTGATGGCCGCGCCGCCCGTGAGAAAATTATGCACCATTTGTATGGTCACTTCTTTGGGATACAAAGAGACCCCTTCTTCGACAACGCCATGATCCGCCGCAAAGGTAAAGATCGCCTTCTTCGCGAGGAGCGAGGGCAGGGGAGTACCCGTTATCGCCACGAGGGTGCGAGCAAATTCTTCAAGTCTGCCGAGGCTACCCTGAGGCTTGGTCAGGTTGTCAAGTCGCTGCTGTGCCTTGTTCAACAAATCACTTTGTACCGGCTCAATCCGTAACGCTTTCATTCTTCAGTCTCCTTTATCTTTATGGGAATCCCCGCTGCCAGCAGATAGACCTCAGTTGCAACGGAGGCAACCCTTCGATTCACAAAACCCAGATTCTCCCGATATGCCCTTCCAAGGGGAGTTTCAGGAACAAGGCCCATACCTACCTCATTCGAGATGATGTAATTAAGATGAGACGATTTCTTCGTAATGGCATGTACGAGGCCTTCCACTTCGTCTTTGAGATCGAAACCTGCGTGCATGATATTCGACGTCCAGAGGGTAAGGCAATCGATGAGGGTCACCTCATACAGCTCACCAATCCTCCCAACGAGATCGGCTATCCGGACAGGCTCTTCGTACGTATCCCACTCTCGCCCGCGCTCCTGTTTGTGTCTTTCTATTTTGACGAGCATTTCTTTGTCCAGCGCCTGAGCTGTCGCAATGAAGGCTTTTTGGCCGGCAACTTGTGACGCTTGAGCGAGGCCAAAGGTGCTTTTGCCGCTTGCGGCTCCGCCTAAGATCAATACTATCTTCTTCATATGCCAACACCTCGCGCGGGACAGTTGACGTGCCCGTTCCCATAGCGCACTAGTTGTTTCCCTCGGGGGCCTTTTCGCCATGCGTCACAGGCAAATCTATCTCTATGAGACGATTCCTTAGGCACAGGTCGTTGAACCCGTAAGAAACGGAGTAGATTTAAAGGAAATGCGATTATTGGTTTCGTCGAGCAACCCCTTATACCTCGTAAGGACATTGTCTCAAGTCATTCAACCCAAGGTTTCCTGGCTTAGGGGCTTTGAGTCTTACCCATCACAGTTGCGGGACAGCGGAAGTATCTCACTTCACTTCCCTTGTAGGCTGAACCTCGTGAGTTCGTGTATGTTATTATCACAGGGCAATTTTGATTGCAAGACATAATTGCTTTTGACGCGCCCTACGTGTGTGCTACATTATGAGCCTTGATATGCGCGCTCAAAACAAAAAGATGATGAGAAAGAGACTTCTTCGTATTTTTGATAGTCTCCTTGCCGCATTCGGCAAAAGAAACTGGTGGCCGGGTGAGCACGATTTTGAGATGGTTGTCGGGGCTGTTCTCACACAGAGCACATCGTGGAAGAACGTAGAAAAGGCCATTCAAAATCTCAAGCAAAATGATGCACTCGATATACGCTCGATCTATACCATGGAACAGGATAGGCTGGCAGAGCTTATCAGGTCTTCCGGATTCTATAATATTAAAGCTAACAGGTTAAAAAACATAGTTAATGTATTACATGATATATTTGATGCTAACATAGCTAATTTACAAGATATAGACACTTATGATATGAGAGAGATATTCCTTGGCATCAGTGGTATCGGGAGGGAGACGGCCGACAGCATCATACTCTATGCGCTCAATAAACCGATCTTCGTGATTGACGCGTACACAAAGAGATTCCTGGAAAACCACGGACTCTACCATGGACGGGATGACTACGACGATGTACAAAGGTTTTTCATGGAGAATCTTCCCCACGACACGTATCTATTCAACGAGTTTCACGCGTTGATTGTTTGTCTGGGACAGCGTTTCTGCAAGCGGCCGCCAGTATGCCAGGGATGTCCGCTCGCGTATGAACTTTAGTCTATGATGCGTACTTTATCGCCGTCTTTGGATTGTTCGATGTGGCCGAGGAGGTATGCCTGTTCTCCGAGCTCATTGAAGCGGGCGATCATCGATTCTGCCTCATCCTTTCCCACGACCAGCACGTAGCCGCATCCCATATTGAATGTTGAGCACATCTCCTGAAAATCGATGTTTCCGAGCTTCATGATAAAACGAAAGATGTGAGGAATCGAGTCGGGCGAGACGTGTATGAGCGCGGCGAGACCTTGAGGAATCACTCGCTTGATATTGCCGGGCAGTCCGCCGCCGGTGATGTGGACCATGCCCTTCACTTTGAAACGGGCGAGCACGTCCAGCACGGGTTTTACATAGATTCTCGTGGGCATTAAGAGCTCCTCATAAAGAGCTGTATCGGCCCCTTCCCACCCGGCATGAATATCGAGTTTGTGCACGTCAAAGAGCACCTTTCTTACCAGGGAATATCCGTTACTGTGGAGGCCGTTCGATGCGAGACCGACAAGCACATCCCCTTTTTCAATCGACGAGCCGTCTATGATCTTGTTCTTGTCCACCATGCCCACGGCAAAACCTGCAAGATCATACTCTCCATCCTGATAGAAAGAAGGCATCTCCGCGGTCTCACCGCCGATGAGCGCGCATCCCGCCATGAGGCAGCCATCGCAAATCCCGGAGATGACCTCCTTGTACACGCGGTCCTCGATCCGCCCCGAGGCGTAGTAGTCCAAAAAGAATAACGGCCGGGCGCCAAGCGTGAGGATATCGTTCACACTCATGCCCACGAGATCGATACCCACCGTCGAATGTTTGCCCGACATAAAGGCTATCTTCAGCTTGGTTCCCACCCCATCCGTTGAACTTACCATGACAGGGTTTTCGTATTCCTTCGGCACCTCGGTCAACGCCGCAAATGCGCCGATATTGTTCAGGACGTGGGGAGTGAAGGTCCCTTGAATCTTTGTTTTAATATCGTCAAGAAGATTGTCGGCCTTCTTGATATCGACGCCGGAGTCTTTGTACGTAATCGATTTCATTTTCGTAATGTAAAATTAATCCTGACCAATTGTCAATCGGATTGTTGAAGCGACCTTCTTACGAATCGGTTTCCGAGGCGCGATGGACCGCGTAAAACAGGGTGTTTTTTGTAACCGGGAAAAAGAAAAATATTTCGTCAATTGCGGCATTTGTCATTAAGTTTATTCCCCTTTACACGATAAATATATTTAGTTTAGAATGTGCTCATACTAACAAACCCGGAGGTCATTCATGAAGGTCCTTGTTGTTGACGATTTCGCTACCATGCGCAAGATCATCAAAAATGTGCTTAAACAGATAAATCTCGACAATGTGCTGGAGGCGGAGAACGGTAAACATGCCCTGACGATATTGAAGAGTGATAGTGTTGATCTCATCATCAGCGATTGGATCATGCCTGAAATGACAGGAATCGAATTTCTGAAGGCCTGCAAGTCAGACGAAGCCATAAAAAAGATACCCTTCATCATGGTCACTGCCGAAGCGCAAAAGGACAATATCATGGAAGCCATAAAATCAGGAGTCGACAACTACATTGTAAAGCCCTTTACGCCGGACAAACTGCGCGAAGCCATAGACAAAGCAAAAGCAAAAGTCGGAAAATAAATTAAGAAGCGGAGGATGTCATGGACGTCAAATACATAAACCCATTTATTATGGCAGCGCAATCGGTTTTCAAAACCATGCTTAACCTCGATGTAAGCTTGAATAAGCCTGTGTTGAAAACGGAAAGAACCACGTCAGGCGATGTGACGGGTATAATGGGACTTGTGGGCGATAAGAAGGGGACCATTACGATCAGCTTCAGAGAAAAAGGCGCAATGTTTGTTTTCCAGACACTGGTTGGTGATGAGTGCTCGAGCGTTACTCCGGATGTGGTCGATGCGATCGGAGAGCTCACAAACATCATATCGGGGCAGGCCCGTAAAGAGTTTGAGAAAGCGGGTATAAACCTGAAGGCATCCATCCCCATGGTCGTGGTCGGCAAGAACGTGGAGATGAATTTCATTACCACCATACCGATAGTGCAGCTGTCTTTCGGTTTTTCTCTGAAGAACGGTGATCCGGAAGTCATGTTTCTTGATTTTTCTTTCGAATGAGATAGAAACGAGTGAGCGCCCCGCGTGGACCCGCAGATTCAACGCTAAGATCTCTCATCGCGTATGAAGCGGCCCACAGGGCGAATCCAGTCAGCCAAACCGCGCACGGTGCGACGCGAGAGCCGCTGGCCTCAAGACAACGAAACGACTGCTAAGGTCCATCTTAAGCAAATACCAAAACAACCTGTCATCAAATAGATAAGGAAAAAGAACTCTTCTCAGGTGGGTAGGGAAACTATGACCGATGCGAAAGCGTGCTCTGTTTGTTCGTTGACGCCTGTTCGAGGATATATGTCAAGTCTTCAATGCGATAGGGCTTAACAAGGGCCGCCTTGAAGCCATAGCTCTCGTAATCGGTTATGAGCGGATCGTTGACGTATCCGCTCGACACGATCGCATATACCTCCGGATCCATGGCCCTCAGTTCTTCAAAAACCTCTTTGCCTCCCATGCCATCGGGGGTATACAAGTCGAGAATGACTATGTCGAATGGGTCTTTAAGGCGTTTCGCCTGTCGGTATGAGTCAATTGCATCTTCTCGTGCGGCGACCAGGTGTGTCTCATAGCCGAGATGCTGCAATATCATCCCTATGGTAGTTCTCACCGATTCCTGATCATCGAGGATTAATATCCGTATGTTTTTGTCGCGCATTATTTTTTTGGAATGAGCGTCCGTATGAGCGGTGAGAAGGCATGATCGCATAGCGTCAAATCTCCATTCAAGTGCACATGCTATAGAATTCGGTGGCGCGCCTTAAGAACCATGGTCTGACAGGCCGGTTCCTCATAAATCGGAAGGCTTGAATATAGCCTATCGCCTTCCGGAAATGATCAGAAGCTTGGTGGGGTTTTTATTACCCCTGGGGAATAAGATAA
>DATKMQ010000053.1 GCA_035541755.1 Syntrophorhabdaceae bacterium | reverse complement strand
TATGCCTTGAGACGCCTTCTTTTCCTGAAAGCTCATGCCGATGTAATCGATCCCCATCTCGGAAGGCATAGTTTGTCTGAACACCTCTTCAAGGGCATCCATGGCCTGACCAGAGCTAAATCCCGGCTTGGCCATCACGTTTATCTGTGCGGCCCGGTACAGATTGTACCGCATGGTAAATTCAGGTCCGGGACGGGATTCGACGGTCGTCAAAGCGGATAGCGGCACGGGGTCGCCTCTATCGTTATTTACATAGAATTGACCGATATTCTCCACCTTGGTACGGTACTCTCCCTCAGCCTGCACGTAGACCTGCCACTGTCTGCCGAAGCGGTTAAAGTAGTTGACAAAATAGCCCCCCATGAAAGCCTGAAGCGTCTGGTAGACCTGGGCCAGGTCAACACCCTGCTTGAGCACCCTGTCTCGGTCCACGTTCACGAAAATCTGTGGAACCGAGGGCAGGAAGGTAGTGGTCACGCGGGCGAGTTCAGGCCTCTTTCTCGCCGCGTCGATGAATTTGTTGACGTTTTCTGAGAGAAAACTTAAGTCCCTGCCGCCCCTGTCCTCGAGCACGAGGGTGGCTCCGCCGGCGAGTCCCACACCCGGGATGGCAGGAGGCGGAAAGGCGAAGGCCACCGCCCCGGGCAATTTCGACAGCTCGCGGTTGAGATGCGCCATGATCGCCTGGTATTGTTCCTCAGGCTTGGTCCGGTTCTTCCAGTCTTTGAGCGTGACGAAAAGGAAACCGCTGTATGTATTCTGCGCAACGGTCATCAAGCTGTTGCCGACTATAGTCTGATAGTGTTCAACCCCCGGGGCGTTCTTGATGATCTCTTCGACCTGTCGACAGACCTGGTCTGTGCGCTGTAGCGATGCCGCATTAGGGAGTGCCACGTTCACGTACAGATAGCCCTGGTCTTCCTCGGGGAGAAACCCTCTCGGGAGTCCGTGACCCAAAAGGCCGGCAACGAGCGCGATTGCCGCAAGAAATGAAAGACCCATAACGCTCTTACGGATGAGCAATGCACAGATATCCACGTAGCCTTTCGAGGCCTGACCGAAGAGGCGATTGAACGATCTGAAAAACGAGGTCAAAAAACCCGGGTGTTGCTTTTCCGGCTTAAGAAGGAGGGCGCAGAGTGCGGGGCTTAATGTCAAAGCGTTGAACGCTGAAATAAGGACCGAGATGGCGATGGTGATAGCGAACTGCTGGTAAAGCCTGCCTGTGATACCCGGTATAAATACCGTAGGAATGAAGACTGCTGCCAGGATGAGCGCGATGGCCATGACCGGTCCAGCCACCTCTTCCATGGCCTTAAGCGACGCATCCTTTGGCGACAGGCCCTCTTCGATATGTCGTTCAACAGCTTCCACCACGATGATAGCGTCATCTACCACGAGTCCGATGGCGAGGACGAGACCGAAGAGCGACAGGGTGTTGATCGAAAAGCCGAGTATGGGAAAGACGGCAAAGGTACCGATCAGAGAGACGGGAACGGCGAGAATGGGAATGAGGGTCGACCTCCACCCCTGAAGGAAGATAAATACCACGAGGACGACAAGGAGGAGCGCCTCTAAAAGCGTCTTGACAATCTCATTGATGCCCTGGTTGATTGAACGTGTCGTATCAAGAGCGACTTCATAATTGAGATCCGTGGGAAACCGGCTTCTTGCCCGTTCCATGACCTTTTTCGTCTCTTTTACTATTGAAAGCGCATTCGAGCCGGGCAATTGGTACACGGCCATAATCCCGGCTGCCTCCCCGTCGAGACGCCCCATGACGTTGTAGTTCTGCGACCCCAATTCAATTCTTGCCACGTCTTTGAGATGTATAATCGAACCGTCAGCGTTTGCACGGACAACAATGGAACCAAAGTCCTCCGCAGTGACGAGGCGGCCCTGCGTTCGGACCGTATAGGTAAACTCCTGTCCGGCAGGCACAGGCTCGCTGCCTATTTGACCGGCGGGGTTGACGGTGTTCTGTTTCTGAATGGCGTTGATAATGTCCGGAACGGTGATACCGAGCTTGCCTAACGTGTCGGGCTTCACCCATATGCGGATTGCATATCGGCCCGCGCCGAAGATGTTCACGTTGGCGACCCCGGGCACCCGAAGCAACTGGTCCACAAGGTTTATGTTGGCATAGTTAGCGAGAAAACGGCCGTCGTATGTCTTTTTCGGCGAGTAAAGGGCAACGAGCATAAGGGGCGATGCCCTCGATTTCTGAATCGACACACCGTAGTTACGGACGTCAACGGGGAGCTGTGATTGGATCTGGTTCTGACGCATCTGGGTGAAGAGGAGATCCGTATTAGGATCGGTCTTCACGTCGAAGTTGACGAACATGCGCATGGAACCGTTGCTGGCATTCACCGAGTACAGGTAATTCATGTTGTCGACCCCGCTTACCTGTTCCTCAATAGGGGTGGCAACAGACTGCTCGACAGTTTCAGCGTCGGCCCCGTTATACGTAGCGTTGACCTGAATCTCCGGTGGGACTATCTCGGGGAACTGAGCCACGGGCAATTCCATGAGTGCGACAGCCCCTAAGACGACGAATATGATCGAGATGACCATTGCGACAATAGGACGGTTTATAAAGAATCTTGACATGGTGTCTGTTTCCTATTGAACTTTTCTGGTCGGGACAGACGCCGGGGTAAGCGATTTTGCCGTACTGCCGGAAGTTACGCCGGGCTTGGTTTCCGGATTTCCGGTTGGAGCCGATCCGAAGGGCTTGACCACGACCTGAGCGCCGGATGCGATCTTCTGGATTCCTTCCGCCACCACCCTCTCATCAGCTTTGAGGCCATCATCAATGACCCACAGGTTGTCGATACGTTCCGCCGCCTTAACCGGTCGAATATCGACCCTGTTATCGGCGCCCACAACGGCCACCTGATATCCGCCCTGCAACTCCGTAACTGCTCTTTGCGGCACGAGAAGGGCATTCTTCTTGATCATAGTCTGTGCCTTGACCCTCGCGAACTGTCCGGGACGAAGCACGTTACCGGGGTTAGGAAAGAGGGCAGCAACTTTGATCGTACCGGTCTTCACATCGACCTGGCGATCGGCGAAAGCAAAAAAACCTTTATGGGGATGGACCGTGCCATCGGCGAGAACAAGATCAAGCGACATTTGACTTAACCCTCCGCGGCCATGTTCGACAATTCTCAAATACTCCTGCTCACTCAAAGAAACATAGACCTTGATGGGGTTCACTGCTGAAACAGTGGTGAGTTCATCTATAGATCCGGGACCCACGAGGTTACCGAGTTGCGCCTTGGCGATGCCTGCAATGCCTGAGATAGGGGCGGCGATCCTGGTAAAACCGAGGTCCACCTGAGCCTTATCCACCATAGCCTGGGCTGCGACGACAGCAGCGTTGTTCACGCGCTCAGCGCCAACGGCATCATCGAAGTCCTTCATGCTCACCGCATGCAACTCTACGAGGGGTCTTATGCGTTCAAGATTGGCCTTTGAGGTTTCCCATCGAGCCCGTGCTTCCGTGAGCTGTCCTTTTGCCTGTTCCAGGGCCGCTCGAAAAGTCCGTTGATCGATCTCGAAGAGGGTCTGCCCCTCCTTCACGAAGTCACCTTCACGGTAGTCCTGTTTGATGAGATAACCCTGCACTTGCGCACGAATCGTCGCATTCACGGAACCATCAATGGAGGCCGTCCACTCAGAATAGAGCGGCACATCTTTCTTGATCACGTTCACCACTTCTACGGTAGGCGGAAGGAGTGAGGCTTCAGACTTCTGGTTGTTTTTGCATCCTGCTATAGAGAGTGCAATCACGAGGATGACGGGGATGATTACACAGGGAGGGCCGATCAAAGCATTTGTTCTTGTCATGAAAAAACCTCTATACATTTTTTACCACAAATGGAGCCTTTGTTACAAATGGGTGCAAGTATACATGAAGGGTTTGGACGAGATTAAGAGCGGCACTCATCTATATCATGGGGCTACTCTCACGTGGCGAAAACAAGGACTGGCTTCGATATCGTCCGCGCGAGAATATTAACCCATCGTATTTGTTGCATCTTCGTCTGTTTTGCATTAATCTAATGCCGTGGATAGTCAAGAAAATCTCTGGCATTCTACCGCTCTTGAGATAAATCTCGAAAGAACCAAGGCCGTCGTAGAAATTCCCGACAAGTATACGGTACTCCTCCACGTGGCGAGCGACCATTACGGGGTGCTGAAACGAACCGAGAGTCTGCTCACGGAGCTCAATCATCCCTACGTCAACTGGGAGTATGTGCTATCCCAGTTAAAGAGCATCTCCATAGGAGATTTCTACGACTTCAACGCGCACGAACAGGGCGCAGCGGCGTTTAAGATTTTCTCTGAAATGTATGTGAACGTGATCTTAGCCGCCTCGGATGAAGGTCTTAAAGATAGCGCAATTCGATACCTGTTCGAGTATCTGAATGCGGTTATTTCAAAGAGCGGCTCTTATCTCAAGAGAAACATGGAGATGTTTCCGTCCCTTTTCAGCTCGATCCTCGAGATGTGTGCGGGAGGGAGTCTGCTTTTCAAGAAGGCCTCAAGCTATGCGAAAACCACCATAAAACTCATGGAAGAAAACGATGGTTCTCAGGATTTCACAACATTTGGTGAAATCGTGTACAACGCCTTCAGATCGACCTATATGTTCTGGCTTACCCAGCCCGATCCCGCACGGTGGCTTTTTTCAGAGGAAGAAGCGCTCAATGCCCTTGACGCTTACGATGAGCTTATCCGGCCGCTAAGCCACAGTCAACTGAACGATTTGCTCGTCAAGGTCGAGGATTTCCACAGCACGTCCCGGTACACTACGGAGGATCTGAAATGTTATCTTGACATGCCCGACTATCTCCAGATAGCGAACGGTTATCTTCTGATCGCCGATGAGCTTGAACGTTCGAGCGTTTTCGAGGGCAGGCACTACCTCGTCAAGCTTGATTTTCTTTTCAATATTATGAATGTCCCGGGGCTCTCGGATATCCACAACGCGGGCTTGATCGAGATCAACAGGTGCCTCGGGAAGGTGTTCAAGGAGGAGGGCCATTACAACGCGGGCGATTTCATCCGAAGAATATTCCATGCCCTGAAGAGGACCGTTTCCCAGAATCAATACCAGGGTCCCCTCATAGATTGCATAACAACGCTGGCCAAGGCGGTCTTCGAACAGAACAACCATCCTCTTGTCGATGTCCTGATCGAAGAGCTCGTTGCCTTTGGCTTCCAACATCCTGATGTGAAGGGGTCCACGAACGATTGGCAGATACAGGCAAACCCTGCGCACATCAAAAATATCCGGGCATGGCTCGAAATCATTTCGTTGAAACCGAGGTGGACGAAGAGGCTCTTATCGGCCCTCATAATCAATCTCAGGCTGAAAGGCGTGTTCGTCCGTGATACGGATCTGCTTCAAAGAGACATCTCTCAGTTTCTCAATTCAGATATTCTTCCGGCTTACAATCTGGTGAAGCAGCTCTTGAGGATCTTCCCTGTCTACTTCACCGAAATTGGGGCTGAAGGCGAGCTAAGAGAGATTTCAACTGCCGTGGATGAGCTCACCGGGAGAAATGACAAACTCATTTATTTCCTGAGGAAACAGTCACATGTAGAGAGTAACAGTCTGCTCATACCGTTCATCGAAGATATCTTCAGATTCTGGAATTCCGGGGACAGGGAATATGTGAGAAAACATCTGCCGGCCGAAGTCTACGAAGAGGTAAGGGATTCAGGAGAGTACTTTGACGGACTTCACGCCGTGTTCGTGAGGTTCTTTCACAAAGCAGAAGGCAATGTCCGGAACTTTCTTGAGTGGGACAATGCGCGCGTATCCAAAGAGATACGGGGTATCAAGGGGCTCTCCGACAGGGAGAAGGAGAGGACCCAGCTCATGATCAGGTTCTATCAGCTTATCTATAAGAAGTATTTTCATGAGCATATCGATCTTCTTAAGGACCTTGAGATATCGTGTCTTCTGGAGTTGCCAAAGATTCGTTCGCTGAAACGGGCGCTCGAAAGAAAGGACAACTTCAAGAGCCTCTCCATCGTCCTTGACATGATATCGGCCTTGAAGGACAAAGTCCTTTCCCCTCACAAGACAGACTGTTTCGAGAATATCTATTATAAGCGACACATCGCGGCCGGTATACCTTCGATGTACGGTACGTATCGTGAAGAGAAGTTTGAGGCCATGGGTCTTATGCTCCGGCTTGAGAATCTCGCAACAACACTCTTTGAAAAACTTATTGAAGTGTTGAATCTCAAATTCGTTACAAAGAGCACGCTCATGACTATCCATGAGTACCTCTGGCTCTACGTAAAAGCCCTTGATCTGGAAGGCATCGCCACGGAGGGTCTTGTGGCCAAGATGAGGTACATCACGAGCGCCCTGCAGGTGAGACAATTTTCCATTGATCAATACATCGATATTTTTCAGTTTATCGCAAAGGGCATCCAGGACATCACTAGGGATTATTACATCGACGTTCATCGTCCCAACCTGTCAGTCATTATTGACCGGATTGTCCGTGAAGACGATAGGGCGAACGAACAGGCGAGCGTGGACAAGAATCAGGAAAAGCTTTATCAACACTCGGAGAATTTCATTCGCTCGGTAATCGCGAGCGCTTTCGGGCTCCAGGTGCTCGACAATTTCGTCAACGCGATCATCAGGACGTTGAGCGCCGAGCTCGAAAAATTCAAGGACAATAAGCAGATACTCAATCTTGTCATGGCCTACATCCCGGAGCTCACCATTTCGCCCCTCTATAAACGTAATAAGGATATCGATAATCAGATACTCATAGGGAATAAGGGCTATTTCTTAAAAGAACTCACCTCGTTCGGTTTTCCTGTGCCACCGGGATTTATCATTACCACCGAGGTCTTCAGGGGATATGAAGCCGTGGTTGCATACAAATACATTTTTAAAGATCTGAGCAAACGGATATACAAGGAGATCGTTGAGCTCGAACGTATTACCGGAAAGAAGTTCGGAAACCCGAGAAATCCGCTCCTTCTTTCAGTGAGAAGCGGGGCCACTATCTCCCTGCCCGGAATGATGCACTCCTTTCTTAATGTGGGCATCAATGACAGAATCGCAGAGGGACTCTCCAAGGTGAAAGACTACGAGTGGGCGTCCTGGGATTCATACCGGCGGTTCTTGCAGACCTGGGGTATGTTTCATGGCCTGGAGAGAAACATCTTTGATGAGATCATGACCAACTACAAACAACGCTACGGGATCGAAAAAAAGATTCAGTTCAATCCGGAGCAGATGAAGCAAATTGCCCTTGCGTATAAAAAGGCCATGGAAGAGAAGGGCGTGGAAGTTATAGACGACCCCTCGGAACAGTTGCAGCATGCCATACTGCAGGTATTCGCTTCCTGGTATTCGGAGCAGGCAAGGATTTACCGTCACCAGATGCGACTTTCCGACGAATGGGGCACTGCAGTGATCGTACAGGCCATGGTATTCGGCAATCTGAACGAGGACTCGGGCTCGGGAGTCATATTCACCCGCGATCCCAGAGGATCATCTCAGAACGTGGCAATTCACGGAGACTTTATCTTCGGTGTTCAGGGCGATGACATCGTATCCGGCCTTGTGGAAACGTTTCCCATCTCAGAGAAGCAGAGGATATCGGAGAAAAGGGAATCGGCCATATCTCTGGAAACAAGGTTTCCCGAGATATACGGTGAGCTGGTGAGAACCGCCGAAGCGCTTATCTACGAAAAAGGTTTTAATCATCAGGAAATAGAATTTACTTTTGAAAATATCTCCGGCGGGGGGCTTTACATACTGCAGACGCGCGACATGGTTCAAAGGGATACAGGCAAAATACGTACATTCAAAGATTCAAAAGAGCTTGGAAGCGCCATTCTTGGAATCGGCATAGGGGTGAGCGGAGGGGCGCTTTCCGGACGCGCCGTTTATTCTGAGGCGGACATCGAACATTACAGAGCCAAAGAGCCTCACGAAGCCCTCATACTGATTCGGCCTGATACAGTTCCTGATGATGTGGGCGTGATCTTAAAGGTCGAAGGACTTCTCACCGCACGGGGCGGCGGCACCTCTCACGCAGCCGTCACCATTCCTCAGCTCAACAAAGTCGGCGTCGTGGGTTTTAACAAGCTTCACGTATTTGAGACCGAAGGATACAGCATGGTTGACGGCCACCTCATACGGGGCGGAGACTTCATCAGCATAGACGGCTGGAGCGGTGCCGTCTATGCCGGTAAGCATGAAGTGGAAAAGGAAGAATCCTACAAAATTACGATTTGATCTAAGGCCCAAATCAATCCTGTCTTGAGCCGTTATCCTGCATCCTAGCGAAACAGACTCTTATGGATATAGACCGTCAAATCGGCCATCCTGTTTGTGTAGCTGCCGTACTCGTTATCATACCAGCCGAATACTTTCGCATGCGTAACAGGAATCTTTATCCTGGCCTTGGACACTGTCTTGACAAGTTCATCGGGAAGTCCGGGCACCTGTGATAGATCGACCTCGATAAATGCGGTCCGCGTGTGGTTGAACTGGCCCTCGATAATGATTGCCGCATTCTGGCCGATGAGGTCCGTGGATACGTTCTGTTCGAGGGTAAAGACAACAAGATGCTCGGGATCTTTCTCATATGTCTTCTGGTATATGTCGTTCAGCATCTTTGTGGTAAGAGACGCCTTGGTGCCGTCGTCCTTCATGAGCGACTGGAACGTGACGTTCAGTACGATCAGGGATTCCGTATTCGTGGGCACCCGTATCGAATCCGCCATGAAACCGATATTCTTCACTTCCGGGATAACCTGGCTTAAGGCTTCAGCTGCATTCGTGGACGTAAGAATGATATTGTTGAGTATGCTCCGGCCCTTGCGCAAATCCTTTTCTCCTGCCTTGGGCATGCTGTCGAGAACGCTTTGTGAATTCGTGACCGCGTGGACTGTGGACATGGACGCGGTGAGGATCTTGCTCGTTTCCTCATGTTCGAGAAGCGGCTTTACCATGTGGGCGAGGCCGGTGGTCGTACAGGATGCCGCCGAAACGATCTGATGTTTTTTGTAATTGAAGGCCGTATGGTTTATGCCGTAAATCAGGGTGGTCGCCTCATCGGGCGCGGACAGGGCCTTGTTCTTGAGTTTAAATGGGGATGAGTTGACTACAACCCTGGCGCCTCCTGCGAGGTGCCCTTTGATGGAGCCGTTTTTATCGTCTGTGGCAACAGTGGGATCGCGAAATTTGCCCGTACACTCGGCCACCACGTCTACGCCATAATTTCTCCAGCCGATGTCCATGGGGTTACGCGCCTCGCGCAGTACGGTTACGGGAATACCGTCGATCATGAGCTTGCCTTTCTTTTCATCGACGACCTGGACTATTCTCTGAGCGTTGATGCCATAGAGAAACCGGTGAATCGTGCCGTATGTGGCGTCTTTCTCTATAAGCTGCGCTATTGAAGAAAGCCCGGTGCCGGACTCTCTCCCGATGTTGACAATGATTTCCCGGAAGTATTTTCTTCCGATATGATGCCACAGTGTAAGTTTTCCGATTCTACCAAGACTGTTGATACCAAGGATGGGTTGCTTGTTTTCAAAGACCTCAATTCTGCTCATGCCGCTACCTCCTCTGTTTTGTCAAGTGTCTGTGAGTCTCTGGTCGGTTTATCTATCCCTGACACTTTTCTTGTGATTGTTCTCTTCGGTGACTGCAAATTGTACATCCTCATGGTACATCAAGGGTTGTTAGGGCGGATTAAATAGGCTGTCATCACTATCGTATGTGACACAAGAAACCCTTCAAACGACCGTAAACTTATATCAAAAAATACCCGTAAAGTCAATGAACGTAAGGCTTTCGAACGATCTTTGCCCGCTTCCGACCATGATCTAAACCTACGTTTTACTTGAAATGGCACCGATAAATTATTATAATCAAAAACCTTGCCCCCGTAGCTCAGGTGGATAGAGCAATGGATTCCTAATCCATGTGCCGCATGTTCGAGTCATGCCGGGGGCATTGAAATCACTAATGTTTGTCATTTGCTATTTCCTCCTGTTGCGACTTTTTGTTGCGACCCCGAAACTGGAGAGAAGCTCGTTTTCCAGTTCGTTGGTAACGTTTGCCGGAACCGTGGTGAGTGATTCCGTGTAAATTTGAGTTGTCGTCAGTCTCTTGTGCCCAAGCATGAGCTGCACCTCTTTGATCGGTACGCTTTTCTGCGCCATAACAACCGTGGAGAAATGACGCAGACAGTGGTACGTGAAGGGTCTGACGCCGGCCTCGGCACACTTGTTGCGTAGAAACTTGGACCGATAATTGTAGCGGATCGGCGAACCGCGATGCGTCTGGAAAAAGACGTACTCGGACCCGGCCTTCTTAGCCTCGCCGATCCTGTGTTCCATGATCTCTGCGAGAAAACCACGCATCGGGATGTTTCGGTAAGTGGTTTGGCTGTTCGCCGCTTTCTTCGTCGATATTGTCAGATAGCCGAGGTGTGGCTTTACGTCCTCGACCTTGAGCTTGTTGATCTCTCCGCAGCGCGCCGCGGTGAGCGCAAGCGTCCAGAGGTAGTCTTTCTGCTCGTCGGTGCACCTGGAGAGAACGACGGCAACGTCTTCTTTGGGTGGGACGTATTTCGGCTCCCGGATTTCCGGGTATTTGCCGATCTCGAGCACGGGATTGGAAGGCCTGTATCTCTTGTCATGGTTGAACAGAGCAAGAATATACGCGCGGTATTTATTCGCCCGTTGCGGGGAAACCTGCGCGGCGATCCTGTCCAGAAACGTCTTGACATCTTTGGGCGTGACTGTCTTTTTCAAGGCCCATAGCTCCTCTTCGATAAGCAATTTCACCATGGCCAAGTTATCGGACAAGTATGAGGGACCCCTTTTCGATCCGAGCTCGTCCAAGCGACTTTTGCAAAGATTGATGAAGTCCATGCGGATCGCTCCGGTCCGGGCGAGATCCACGTGCTTCTCCGCCTGCGCTGCCCTTGCCTCTTGCTGACTTTCGTATCCCCGATCGCTCATCACGTACCGGCCCTGAAATCTGAACCGGAAGTACCACTTCCTGCCGCGCTTCCACGTTGACATGGACAACCTCCGTTAGTCTGGATTCTGGAAACCTGATAAGATTACCGATTTTCACCGCGCCAAGTTCGTCTTTGTGCTCGTACACAAACCTCGCGCTACATTGGAGAAGTTCGGCGACTTCGTCAGCTTTGTACAATTTTTCCATGATCCAGTGTCCTTGTCAATGAATCCATACGTCTCGCATACCATGACAGCGGGGCGAGCTTCACCGTGGGCTCTTCAGGCGAGATCCGCCGACATCCTCGCCTGCGAGTTGGAACTATCGTCTGTCCGACTGTTCTTTTCCTTTCCATGAACTTAAACATTACAAGGATAAAAATAGCAGAACAAACGAAAACATGTCAAGCTGTAACTTATTGATATTATAGTGCTTTTAGCTAAATAGCTAAGCTATTTGGCAACATAATTTGTTTCGGAAGATGTTAATTTTATAGGTGGTTTGCTAGAAAAAGGTCCGTATGTTATTCCAGGTAAAGCCTGCTTTGTACTGTCTTCTTAACTCTCTTCCCTTTCGAATAAGCTCTCGGAGTCCGCTTTCCTGATCTCCGTAAGCGTTTAATAATGGGGCGCCGTAAATATAATTGTTCTTGTTTCTGTTGATATAATCATCAATATACTTTGCTATCCTGGAAGGCTTGTAAGATGGGAACCGGCCTTGAATGATCTTTCTCATCTCGATGAATAATTCATGCTTTTTGTCGGTCGATTTCTTCCTGCCGGTGAGCCCCTTCAGTGCCCTGTCATGACGAACCGCTTTTTCTTTCTGGAGGTGTTCATCCATGGAATCCTTTGTCTGTCTCAATTCCGATGAAAGAGCCGAGGAAACCTGTTTATGCTCCTCGGCGAGCGCAAGAGATCTCTGCTTTTCTGCTTCTTTCTCGGCTATGTTAACTAAAGCTGTGGTGACAGACGTATCATCTAAAATACTTTTCTTCGTTTCGGGCGAACCGAGTAATAATACTTCACGCAAGGTATACCAGGCTTTGCAGATAGCCAGTACACTGATAATAAACGTATCCGGGACATCGATCGCGTTCACGTTGCCATCCTCATCAGTACAGCGTGCCCAGCGTCTCGTTTGCTCGATCGCTCTCTCATACACTGACGCCAGGTTGCTATTTTCGCAGTAACCGTAAAACGTTATAATAGGATCATCTTTTGCCCACCACAGGGAACGTTTTTGGATAGCGAGGAAATCATTAAAGATCGATCGTGCTGACAGCAAGTCCTTCCGGCTGGTTCCCACGTATTGCGGGGGAGGATATTGACGCAGTTTTCGTAATTCCGTTAATTGCTGGTTGTATTCCTTCAATCTCTCGCACTCAAGATTGTCACACGTTTCTAATTGTCGACGACAAGTGAAGCATGGGTACTCCGGCACATGTATTTCTTTGTAGTGGGGAGATGTGTCGTTCGGTAGCCCGGTTGGGCAGGAATACCCTTCACGATCCAAGAGTGTTCGTGCCTGTCGAATCGCCGCGCAACACCGATAGACTGTAGAACGCTTGGTACCTACCTCGGACCATGGGATTTCACCATAGAGTGGACACCATGGATTTTCGAAAATGAAATCACTTATGATGTGCTTTCTTTTAGACATGACCATGACCTGCCCCCATTCATTGTACCACTCCCAGAGTTAGTCTTTCCACAGAATATCCGTCTTTGGGCATCACCGCCTCAGGCGCTGGGGGCTTGTACCCCAGAGAGCTGTGGG
>DATKMQ010000052.1 GCA_035541755.1 Syntrophorhabdaceae bacterium | reverse complement strand
AAGATAATCGGAGACGGTAACCGTTCTCCGATAGCCAAGGTAGCTCAGATAAACCGTTATCAGGAGGTAGATGAGAACGAAAACGACTAGGTAGATCATAAATCAGGGAAGCCTTTCGATCAGTTCAATCTCCTCGTGTTCCCATTCTATTTCCGCCTTGTAGTCACCATCTTTTTCGCCGTACCCTCTGTTCCAGAAGATGAGCCCATACACGGCACACCAGAGGAAAGAAAGGAGCGCCAGGAGAAGTCCGGCAGCAACCCAGAAATCAAGATACGCGACCATCGTACTATTTGATTGCATGTCGACAGCATGAAGTCAAGAACAAACAGAGAATCAGTCTCTCCCCCCCTGAGCCTCGAGCCTTGATTCCCTCTGAACCGCGGGCCCTGACCCCAGGACCTTTATTCAAAACTCAGGTCTTTCGAGGCCCAATATCAGAGTTTTCCCTATTGCAGTTGTTTCAAACAATAGCTTAAGATTTTGTGCTAGACTAAAGGTTCTTTTGGAGGGTAGACCATGGCAAACGCGGTTCGGCAATGGGTAGAAGAGCAAGCGCGCCTTACCAAACCGGAAAAGATTTACTGGGTACAGGGCACTGAAGAGGAGATGCATCGCCTTGTTGATCTCGGCATCCGCGAAGAAAAGACCGCGGGCAACCAGACATTCCGCGAGTTAAGTCCTTCGGCATTTCCCAACTCCTATTATCATCGCAGCCACCCCAATGACGTGGCCCGCACCGAACAGTTAACCTTCGTGTGCTCTCCCGTAAAGGAAGACGCCGGTCCAAATAACAACTGGATGGATCCTGCTGAGGCCAAAAAGATGCTCTACGGACTTTTCGAAGGCTGCATGCAGGGCCGAACCCTTTATGTCATACCGTACATGATGGGTCACCCGGCGTCGCCCTATGCGAAGCCCTGCATCCAGATAACAGATTCACTCTACGTTGTTGTAAGCATGTACATCATGACCCGAACGGGGAATGAGACGCTCAAAAGGATCGGGGACTCTGAAAAATTCGTCAAAGGTCTGCATTCAATAGGCCAACTCGATCCGAGCAGACGTTTTATCATGCATTTTCCACAAGAAGAACTCGTAATGAGCATCGGCTCTGGTTATGGCGGTAACGCGCTTCTCGGCAAAAAGTGCTTCTCGTTGAGAATAGCCTCTCACCAGGGGTTTAAGGAGGGCTGGCTCGCAGAGCACATGATCATCATGGGAGTAGAAGATCCGGATGGTGACATCACCTATTTTGCGGGCGCTTTCCCTTCCGCCTGTGGGAAGACCAATCTTGCCATGATCGACCCTGTGATAGAGGGGTATAAAGTGACCACGCTCGGGGATGACATCTCGTGGATGAACGTGGGCCCTGACGGCCGCCTGTATGCTATCAACCCCGAAGCCGGATTCTTCGGCGTGGCGCCTGGTACGTCTGACAAGACCAACCCGAATATGATGAAGACGCTGAGGACAGGGAATTTCTATCCAACTCTCTTCACCAACACCGGGCTCGTGACCACGACAAACCAGCCGTGGTGGGAAGGCCTGACTGATAAAATTCCTGACAACATACTTGACTGGCAGGGTAACCCGTACGATGCGGCGAGTGGCAAAGTCGTTGCGCACCCGAACTCGCGCTTCACTGTCTCGGCACTGAACTGTCCAACGCTTTCTAAAGAATTTAACAACCCCAACGGCGTGCCGATTTCGGGGATTCTGTTCGGTGGCCGGAGATCAGACACTGTCCCTCTTGTCTGCGAAAGCTTTGATTGGGAACACGGTGTCTTTAAAGCATCTTCCCTAGGCTCCGAAACCACTACTGCAGCTGCCGGAGAGGTAGGTATTGTGCGGCGAGACCCCATGGCCATGCTGCCCTTCTGCGGCTATAACATGGCCGATTACTTCTCCCACTGGGCCGACGTCGGTAAAAGAATCTCCAATCCTCCGAAAATATTTTTTGTGAACTGGTTTAAGAAAGATGCCAGCGGGAAATTCATTTGGCCGGGCTTCAGAGACAATTTCCGTGTAATCAAATGGATGATCGATAGGATCAAGGGTAAGGTGTCGGCGAAGAAAACACCTGTCGGTCTCATGCCTCATCTCGCTGACATTAACCTCTCCGGGCTTTCTACCAGCAATGAGATATTGAATAAGCTTTTCGAGGTGGATCGCGCACAGTGGGCGAAAGAGGTGGAGGGAATAGAAACGTTCTACCAGCAGTTCGGCACCAGGCTGCCTGCCTTTTTAAAAACGCATTTAGAAAACCTGAAGAAGAGTCTTTAGACGGTACGTCAGGGGGGGTGCGGATTATGAATGAAAACAATCCGGTAAAAATAACAGACCTCACGCTGAGAGACGGCCATCAGTCGCTCTTCGCAACCAGGATGACCACTGAGGATATGCGGCCCATCATGGAAAAAATGGACAGCATCGGCTTTTACTCGGTAGAGGTCTGGGGTGGAGCCACTTTTGATGTTATGACCCGTTTCTTGAATGAGGACCCCTGGGACAGGGTCAGAATTTTCAAACAGAAAATGCCGAACACCAAACTCCAGATGCTCTTGCGCGGTCAGAATCTTGTGGGCTACAGGAATTATGCGGATGACGTTGTAGAGGCTTTCGTGGAAAGGGCAGCGAGTTCGGGCATCGACATATTCAGGGTTTTCGACGCCCTCAACGATGAGCGGAATTTCATCTCCTCGTTTAAGGCTATAAAAAAACATGGCAAGCAGATCCAGGGTTCGGTCTCTTATGCGCTCACAGAAAGGAAATTGGGCGGGCCAATATTCACTACCGATTACTATGTTAAGAAGGCCCGAATCATAGAAGAGATGGGGGCCGATTCTTTCTGCATCAAGGACATGGCCGGCATCATATCTCCCTATGACGCTTACGATCTCGTGACAGCACTAAAATCGAATCTGAAAATTCCGGTCCACCTGCACACGCACTACACGAGCGGGATGGCCTCTATGGCGTCTCTGAAGGCCATCGAGGCCGGGGTAGACGGTATCGATACCTGTATTGCGCCGTTCGCGCTGCGAAGTTCCCATGCACCCGTGGAACCGATTCTTGTCACATTGCAGGATACGCCACGCGATCCTCTTCTTGATCTAAAGAAATTCCCCGAGATAAACGATTACCTGGAAAGTGTCATTCCCAGATATGTCCAGTTTTCAGACACAACAAGATTTTCGGTTATAGACATCGGCGTGCTCATGCACCAGATACCCGGCGGCATGATCAGCAACCTGGTCAGCCAGCTCAAACAGGCAAAGGCACTGCACCGGCTCTATGAAGTTTTTGAGGAGATACCCAGAACAAGGGCTGATATGGGCTATCCGCCTCTTGTCACACCGACAAGCCAGATAGTAGGCGTGCAGTCAGTACTCAACGTGATCGCGGGCAGATACAAGATGATCACGAAAGAGGTCAAGGACTATTTCTACGGCCTCTACGGCAGACCGCCGGCGCCGGTAAATCCGGAGGTGCAGAAAAAAGCATTGAAGGGGTACGATCGCGGCGAGACTCCCATTAACGTGAGGCCTGCGGACATACTGGAGCCGGAACTGAACAAGGCAAAAGAGGCTATCAAGGACATATCAGACAAAATGGAAGATGTCCTTATCTACGCGCTTTACCCGATGACGGGACTTGAGTTCTTAAAAAAGAAATACGCCAGGTAAACGAAGGCCTACCTTCTCACGGTCAGGCACCTCATATTCAAAGAGCGCCAAGCGGCTTACGCCGTCCGGAGACCGATATTTTTGTTGATTGTTCCCTACCCGAGTGGTAAAAGAAAACATTCACTAACTAACTTTCACCGGAGGGAAGGCATGAAAAAGTATGTGGTTGTCCTGAGCGCCATTTGGTTTGCGCTCTTCATCATTACTTCAACTGCAGTCGCGGCTGATCT
>DATKMQ010000051.1 GCA_035541755.1 Syntrophorhabdaceae bacterium | reverse complement strand
TGTGTGTCGAATATCCGCATCAGACCCTAAAAACGTAATATCTTAACCAGATATACAGAGCGCAGATGATAACCGATTCGATCATGAGGGGCATGCCATAGAGCATGAACCTTTTGAAAGAAATCGGCCTTCCCATTTGCTCAGCAATACCCACGACAACCACATTGGCCGAAGCGCCGATGGCCGTGCCGTTTCCACCGAGACAGGCGCCGAGCGACAAGGACCACCACATGGGCATGAGATCGGGATGATGGAGGAGTGCGGTGCCGGAAAGATTCGGCCACAGCTGGTGCGCCATATTGATGATGAGCGGGTTCATGGTGGCTACGTACGGGATGTTATCGATGAAGGCCGATGCGAAGGCCGAGAACCAGAGGACGATCATGCTTGTTCCGAGGAGATTGCCTTGCGTCAGCGCGAGCACCTGAATGGACATCCACTGTATGAGACCCACCTTGACCACGGCGCCGATGATAATAAAAAGACCCATGAAAAAGAAGAGGGCGCTCCACTCCGCCTGGGCGAACAGGTGGTGCGGTCTCTTGATCCCTGAAATAAGAAGAAGAAGGCTCGCACCAAAGAGAGCAACCGTTGCCGGCTGAAGTCCGAGCGTCTCGTGTATCACAAAACCGGTGATCGTCACCGCGAGCACCGCGACCGACTTTTTGAGGAGCACAGGGTCCTTGATCGCCTCTTTCTCGTTCATGGCCATGACCGATGCGCGCTGGTCCTCATGAACCACGAACCTTCGGCCAAAAACAAACTTAATAGTAACGATAAAAGCGATCATGACAAGAATAATTACAGGTGTCAGATGATGGACGAAGGGCATAAAACCAAGCTGGGCCTTTGACCCGATCATGATATTCGGCGGGTCGCCGATAAGGGTGGCTGTGCCGCCTATGTTCGATGCCAGCGCCTCGGTAATGAGAAAGGGCACTACGTCAAGTTTCAGGTCCTTGCAGATGAGCACGGTAACGGGAGCGATGAGAAGCACGGTCGTCACATTATCGAGAAAGGCCGAAACCACGGCTGTGACTGATGCAAAGATAGCGAGGATGAGAAAAGGCCGCCCCTTAGCGATCTTGGCGCTCTTGATTGCCAGATACTCGAAAGCGCCTGTAGGTTTCATGATGTTTATGATGACCATCATGCTGATAAGGAGAAACATGACATTCCAGTCAATGCCGATGTCTACCGAACTAAAGGCTTCTTCCTGTGTCACAATCCCGAGGACGATAAGCAGTGCAGCCCCGAAAAGGGCGATAATAGTTTTATGGATCTTTTCGTATATGATCAGTGCATAGGCCAAAAGAAAAACTGCTGTTGCGATCCAGAAAGCATGGCCCGTTGCGATCTGACGTGTGGTCGCGGCGACTTCTTGCGTCATCGTTCTATCTCCTCCATAAAAGATTGCCGTCTTTGCGGTTCAGCGCAATGAAACGGAGTATTGATCCGTTCATCGCTTGAGGACTCGTATTCGATGTTGGCCGGCTTCCGGTCGGTCTTTAATCCAGGTAAATAATGAAACCATTAATATAATATTCGGCTACGGCCCAGATGGAATTCTAAAATAAGAGGTTTTCATTTACAAGCACATTCTTTCTACTTACCGGGGCTCGCGTCGCCCCCTCCACGGGCGAGAGCTCGATGGAGCCTCCCCCTCTCGCTCATGAATGGGCTAAGCTCCGCTCAGAACTGCCTTGAAGCTCCCGAATTCGCCTGTTTCGTCGCGTCGCCCCCTCCACCAGCCAAGCTGTCGGAGCTTCCCCCTCTCGCTCATGAATGAGCTATATATACAGCCTGGCTTCGTGTTATGAGCGGGCTTATCTTACCCCCGCAAGCTGATGAATGTCACGGGTCTACCAGTCCTATTTGTAACTGGTTAAATTAATTTGCTTATCCACGAACAATCTGATATAAAATTAGCCTGTTTGATAGGGTCTCATTGAAACAATCGGTCCGATGATCCGTAGTGTGCGAGAGTAGAGACCGGCTGATTATTAAGAAAGGACAATTTGGCGGTATCAGAAAAAGGTCTATGCGTATAGAAGAATTCGACTATTCTTTGCCCAAAGAGATGATAGCGCAGTATCCGCCTGAGGACAGGACCCGTTCACGCCTGCTCGTTTTTGAGAGGAAACATAGGACCATGGAGCACAGGCGCTTCAGCGACATCATAGAGTATCTACGCGAAGGCGACCTTCTGGTTCTCAACAACAGCAAGGTATTTCCTGCGAGGCTCGTGGGGAAAAAACAGACGGGTGGTATGGTGGAGATTCTCCTCGTAGAGAAGACGGACCGCGACAGGTGGCTCTGCCTCGCGAAGAATGTGAAGAACGGGGCCGATGGTCTCGAAATCTCTATAGGGTCGCACCGGGCCACTCTTCAGAGACAGGAAGAGGCCTTTGCCGTCACCTTTCTCTATGACGGCGACAGCGACGATATCGTCATGGAATACGGGAAGATGCCACTACCTCCCTATATCAAAAGAAATAACGGAAACGGCGCGTATAGCGCGCTTGATATTAAGCGGTATCAGACTATCTATGCGGAAATAAAGGGTTCAATTGCGGCCCCTACCGCCGGTTTCCATTTCTCCGAAGAGCTCATGCGCACAATTGAGAGCAAGGGCGTAGAGGTCGTCAAGATTACGCTTCATATCGGTACAGGTACTTTTTCTCTCATGAAGAGCCATACGGTGGAGGCCCACAGGATGCATCGGGAGTACTATGATGTGGATGAAACCGCAAGAGAATCTATAAGAAGCGCCAGGGAAGCGGGAAGACGAGTGGTCGCCTGCGGCACGAGTGCGGTGAGGACACTGGAGACGGTTTTTTCCGGGAACGAACATGTGCCGCTTCGGGGCAGTACTGAGCTTTTTATCTATCCAGGTTACCGTTTCAGGATGGTCGACGCCCTTATTACGAATTTTCATTTGCCCAGATCCACGCCTCTTGCGCTCGCCAGTGCTTTTGCCGGACGCGACGAACTGTTAGGATGCTACGACGAAGCCATAGCACAGGGTTATCGATTCTATAGCTACGGCGACGCGATGTTGATACTATGAGAGCCATAGAGATTAATACCAGGGATGGAATGGCCCGCTCAGGGAGACTTGTCACCGGACATGGTGCGGTGGAGACGCCGGTCTTCATGCCTGTGGGGACTCAGGGCATCGTCAAGGCCATGACGCACAGGGAACTCAAGGAGATTGGTGTCCAGATGATCCTCGCCAATGCCTATCACCTGTACCTGCGACCGGGCGACGAGATGATCCGACGCATGGGCGGTATTCACGCATTTTCCGGATGGTCAGAGGCGATGCTCACCGATAGCGGCGGATACCAGATATTTAGCCTTGGTGTGTTGAGGGAGATCAAGGAGGACGGTGTTCTTTTCCAATCGCATATCGACGGATCCCGTCATTTCCTTACTCCGGAAAAGATGGTGAAGGTGCAGGAGAACATCGGCGCTGACGTTGCCATGTGTCTCGATGAGTGCGCGCCTTATCCCTCTTCTTACGAGTATACGGAGAATTCTGTTGATCTGACAACCAGGTGGGCAAGGCGGTGCAAGGAGGCAAAATCTCAGGGTCCGCAGATGCTCTTCGGCATTATTCAGGGTGGCTTTTTCGAGGACCTCCGGCTTAGATCCGCTGAAGAGCTTCTTGCGATGGATTTTGACGGTTATGCCGTGGGCGGCTTAAGTGTGGGCGAGCCCAAGACCCTTATGTGGGACATGGTCGATGCCATCATCGATCTTCTGCCTCACGAGAAGCCCCGCTACATGATGGGCGTGGGCATGCCCGAGGACCTCATCGAAGGCGTAAAACGGGGCATCGACATGTTTGATTGCATCATTCCTACGCGCCTTGCCCGCAATGGGAGCCTTTTTACCTGGGACGGCAGGATGAACCTCAAGAACGCCCGTTTCACAGAAGATCAGGGGCCTATCGATGCGACCTGTTCGTGCTATACTTGCAGGACATATTCGAGGGCCTATTTGAGGCACCTGCTCGTTTCTCATGAATTGACGAGCTTCTATCTCAATACGATCCATAACGTTTTCTTCTACACGGAATTCATGAAACGGATGCGCGAGGCCATTGGTCAAGGCGCATTTGATGTATTTTGCAAGGCATTTAAAACCAGATACGAAGGAGGTGAACACGATGATAATGTTGAACGTAGCGTATGCAATGGGCACTAATCCGGGGGCTTCAGGTCAGGCCGGAGGAGGCCAGTACATGTCGATTGTTCTTTTGGTCGCCATTGTGGGGATTTTCTATTTCCTTATGATCAGGCCTCAGCAAAAGAGGGCCAAGGAACACCGGAGCTTTCTCGAGAACCTGAAGAAGGGTGATAAAATAATTACTTCAGGTGGTTTGTATGGTACAATAACAGGCATTACCGATGACGCGGTTACCATAGAGATCGCGGAGAAGGTGAGAGTCAAAGTAGACAAGAACACAGTAGCAGCTCTACAAAGATCATAAGGAAAGGAGAGTACAGTGGGAAGGTACGAAAATATTGTTATATTAAGCCCGGACCTCGCCAAGGAAGAGGAAGAGGAGCTCCTCAAGAGGATACTCGGTAACCTGGAGAAGGCGGGCGCCGCGATTGTGCGGCAGGACGATTGGGCCGTGAGAAGGCTCGCGTATCCCATCAAGAAGAAAGACAGGGGCCACTATATATTTTTTCTCCTCGATATGGACGAGGGAAACGTGGCAACTATGGGCAAGTTCTACCGGACCCTTGATCCCGTTTTGAGACATCTTTTCGTGAACGTGGATGAGAAGAACGAAGGGCCGAAGAAACCACCCGATCAGGTTTCCTTCGACGAGCTGGAAGGCGAGTTTGCGTGAACAGGGTTTTTCTCACGGGAACGATGAAGACAAAGCCGGAAGTCGTCTATACTCCAAGGGGCGAGAAGTATGTGCTTTTTCCCCTGTGGGTCGATGACGGCGGCTTCCGCATCGATGTTGAATGGACACCGAACAAGGCTCAAGTCCATTTGAGCGAGAAAGTGGGTAAGGTGCTCATGGTTTCGGGGATGCTCATGAAAGCCAGGGCAAAGTCACAAGATGCTTTTAAGTTGAAAGCGCATAAAATTTATTGGATGGAGGAGTAAATGCCAAGACCGACAAGAACGGCAAGGCCGGCAAGATCTCAGGATGGTCAAAAAAAGAGGATGTATGTAAGGAGGAGGGTCTGCAGATTCTGCCAGGACGCCAACCTAGCCATCGATTACAAAGACCCGAAGATGTTGAAGTTTTATATCACCGAGCGGGGTAAGATAATGCCCCGAAGAATGACGGGAACCTGCGCCAATCACCAGAGAAAACTGAAGGAAGCGATAAAGATGGCGCGCCATATCGCCTTTCTTCCTTTCACCACATTAACGAGATGACGGAGGTTTTTTTATGAAGCTTATACTAACCGAAGATGTACGGGGCACCGGAAAAAAAGGAGACACGGTGAGTGTGAAGGACGGATATGGAAGAAACTTCCTGATTCCGAGAGGCTTCGCGATCCCTGCGTCGGAAGGCAATGTGACTCGCCTCGACAGTATCGTCAGGGGCCTTGATAATAAAAGAAAGAGGGATATGAAGAATGCCGAAGACCAGAGGGCGCAGCTGGAAGAACTCTCCCTCGTCTTGAAGATGAGAGCCGGAAGCGACGGAAGGCTCTTTGGTTCCGTCACTCACAAAGACATCGCAGAAGCAATTAAGAACGCCTGTAGCCTGGAGATCGACAAGAAGGCGATCAGAATCGACGAGCCGATCAAGATGACGGGAAGCCATACGGTGTCGATTCATCTGACTCAGGATGTGAACGCCAGCGTAAAAATCGAGGTAGAAAAACAAGAAGAATAAGCCATGGCGAGGCCCCAAAAGAACACCAGGGAGACGAATCAGACGACAAGCCGCGTCCCGCCTCAGAACATCGAGGCGGAGCAGTCTCTTCTCGGGGGCGTGCTTGTGGACGCAGAGGCCATAAACAAGGTTGCCGACATCGTCGGTCCCGCCGATTTTTACCGTGACGCC
Organism: Syntrophorhabdaceae bacterium; assembly: GCA_035541755.1. NCBI lineage: Bacteria > Pseudomonadati > Thermodesulfobacteriota > Syntrophorhabdia > Syntrophorhabdales > Syntrophorhabdaceae > Syntrophorhabdaceae bacterium. Next base: position 26,581 of record DATKMQ010000051.1, on the reverse strand, counting down.
CACGGGAAAATTTACGAAATGATGCTCGATCTCTACGAGCGCAACGACGCTATCGATCTCATTACCGTAAGCAGTCTCGCCCGTGACAAAGGCATACTGGAGGGCATCGGAGGCGTGACCTACCTGAACACGCTTGTGGACCTCATGCCGAGCGCGGCAAATATCGCCCACTACGCCAAGATGATCAAGGAGAAGGCGCTGCTTCGGAGCCTTATGAACGTAGCAACGGAGATCATCGAAAAGGGTTTCGAAACAGACGCGAACGTGGATGGCTATATCGACGAAGCTGAAAGAATGATCTTTCAGGTTGCCGAGAACAAATTTAAACCGGCTTTTTATTCGATCAAAGATTTTGTCATGGAGAACGTTAAGACCATAGAACGCCTCTATGAGAAGAAACAAACCGTCACCGGTATACCCACAGGATTCTCGGAGCTCGACAGACTCACAAGCGGGCTCCAGAACTCAGACCTCATTGTTGTGGCGGGTAGGCCCAGTATGGGCAAGACTGCCTTCGCCATGAACATCGCCCAGCACGTGGCGACCATAAAAGAGGCTTCTGTCCCGGTGGGGATATTTTCCATGGAAATGTCCAAAGAACAGCTCGTGACAAGGCTCTTAAGCTCCGAATCGGAGATCGAGCACTCGAAGCTGAGAACGGGGACTTTGTCCCGGGCCGAATGGCCCAAGCTTGCCGAAGCCGCGGGCCGTTTGAGCGATGCCCTCATGTACATTGACGATTCCCCGTCGCTCTCCGTATTGGAACTGCGGGCCCGATCCAGAAGGCTTAAAAAGGAACACGGGCTTGGCCTCATTGTGGTCGATTATCTCCAGCTCATGCGGGGAAGAACGGGGACGGACAGGCGCGAGCAGGAAATATCAGAGATATCGAGGTTTCTCAAGGCCCTTGCAAAGGAGCTTTACGTCCCTATCATCGCCATATCGCAGTTGAACAGGGCCCCGGAGCAGAGAGAAAAAGAGAATAAGAGACCGCGGCTCGCCGACCTCCGTGAATCGGGCGCCATCGAACAGGACGCCGATGTTATTATGTTCATTTACCGTGACGAAGTGTATAATAAGGACAAGGAAGACAATAAAGGCATTGCCGAAGTGATAATCGGCAAACAAAGGAACGGGCCCACTGATACGGTTGAACTGGCATTCATCGACAAACTTACAACCTTCAAAAACCTTTACAGAGAATGAACGTTCCTAATCTCCTCTCCATTTTCCGGCTCTTTATTACTATTTTCTTTATTCTCGCGGTCTATCACGACAGACTTAATTACGCGCTGTACCTTTTTATCCTCCAGGGTATTACGGACCTGCTCGATGGGTTCATCGCCCGGGTCTTCGGGCTCAAGACAACCCTCGGGGCCTTTCTTGATCCTCTGGCGGACAAGACCATGCTCATTGCCGCATTCGTGATGCTGAGCTTCAAAAATATTCTTCCCTCATGGCTTCTCATCCTTGTTCTTTTGAGGGACATGGTAATCGCCGGCGGCTTCTTGTTCCTCTACAGGCTTGCTCGTACGGTCAAGCCTGTTCCGACGATCCTGGGTAAGATCACGACTGTAAGTCAGATCGCCGTGATCCTGTATTTCCTTTGGTTCGTAAGCGGAAGGTTTGACGCGGCCTTCATCTATGCCGCTGCGTTTTTCACCGTTATCTCCGGTTGCCACTATGTGCTTGTGGGCATACGTCTTTTGCGCAGCGGAAAGGTAGATCAATCCCCGGCCAACTGACCGCTTATAGTCGCAATAAAGACCTCGTGTTTGCGGAGAAAGTGGTTGACAATCAAGGCTTTCATGCATTACTATAAACTCAAAAACAGGGGAGGTTGATATGCCCGTAAAAGTAGCGATAAACGGTTTCGGAAGAATCGGACGATTAGTTCTCAGGGCAGGCCTCAAGAACAAAGACGTTGAATTTGTGGCCATCAATGACATTACGGACCCGAAGACGCTTGCCCATCTCCTGAAGTACGATTCCATTCACGGCATCATCGATGCCGATATTAAGGCTAAAGACAACGCCATTGCCGTCAACGGGGTTGACATTAAGACGTTTCAGACGAAGGAGCCGGAAAAACTGCCCTGGAAAGACTTGGGCATTGATGTGGTGCTTGAGAGCACGGGAAAGTTTACTGACAGGGAAGGGGGCGAGAAACATCTGAGCGCGGGCGCGAAAAAGGTTGTCGTGTCGGCCCCGGCGAAAAAACCGGATGTGACCTTCGTGTTTGGTGTAAATGAAGAAGTTTACGATAAGGGGAAACACAACATTATTTCCATGGGTTCCTGTACGACAAATTGCCTGGCGCCGGTTGCAAAAATATTGCAAAGGGAGTTCGGGATTGAATACGGGTTGATGACTACGATCCATGCTTATACGAATGATCAGCGAATTCATGACGAGCCGCATAGCGACTTGAGGAGAGCCCGCGCGGCAGCGCTTTCGATGATACCGACTACTACAGGAGCTGCGAAGGCCATGTCGGAAGTCATGCCGGAGCTCAAAGGCAAACTGGACGGTATATCAATTCGCGTGCCGACCCCGAATGTGTCAGTGGTTGATTTCGTTGCAACGCTCTCGACAAAGACGACAAAAGATGAAATCAATGCAAAATTTCGTGCATACGCTGAAGGACCCATGAAAGGCATCCTCGCCTGCTGCGATGAACCTCTTGTATCCAAGGACTTTAACGGAAACAAGCACTCTTCAATAATTGACCTCGAGAATACCTACGTAATTGGCGGCAACATGGCAAAGGTACTCTCCTGGTATGACAATGAATGGGGTTTTTCAAACAGAATGTGCGAACTATTATCGTTCGTCATGAAGTAAGAAATGTGCAGTACCCTTAGCTCCCTACGGGAGCGAGAGGGGGTGGCTCCGACAGCTTTGCTGCCGGAGGGGGCGACGCGAGCCCCTGAGTATGGTTGTGCGAACTATTATCGTTCGTCATGAAGTAAGAAATGTGCTGTACCCTTAGCTCGCTAATGTCACACCTGAACATTCAAGTCGTTCGGTCGGAGGTGCCGTGATGAAGTGCATAGACGAAGTCGATATAAACAACAAGAGAATCCTCATGCGCACGGACTTTAACGTTCCCGTGAATGAGGCCGGGGCCATTACCGATGACACCCGGATAAAGGCGCACTTGAGGACAATCGGCTATTGCCTGGAGAGAAACGCAAAGGTGATTCTCATGTCACATATGGGAAGGCCCAAAGGACAGCGGGTCGATAAACTCTCGTTACGGCCCGTCACCGCGGTCCTCTCGAAGCTGCTCAAGAAGGATGTAACCTTTGTGGATGACTGCGTGGGCGAAGCCGTGGAAAAGGCCGTGGCGGCCATGAGGCAGGGGGATGTGATTCTGCTTGAAAACCTCAGGTTTCATATCGGCGATGAGAAGAATGATCCCGAGTTTGCTAAAGAGCTCGCGAAGCTGTGCGATGTCTACGTGGACGACGCCTTCGCCGTTGCCCATCGAAAGGCTGCATCCAATGCAGCTATCACGCAGTTCGCCCCGGTAAGCGTGGCAGGCTTTCTATTAAAAGATGAAATTGAGTATTTCAACAAGGCCATGAAGAATCCGGCGCGCCCGCTCGTTGCAATCGTGGGCGGAGCCAAAGTTTCGGATAAAATAGGCGTGCTGGAGAACCTGATAGACAAGGTGGATAAACTGATCATTGGAGGGGGTATGGCTTTCACGTTTTTGAAGGCCCTGGGCAATGAAATAGGAAAGTCCCTCTGCGAGTATGACATGGTAGACAAGGCGAAAGAGATCATGGACAAGGCCAAGGTGAAGGAGGTCGGCATATATCTGCCCCGTGATTGTGTGGCAGCGGACAAGGCGGAAGCCGGTGTTGCGACAAAGGTGATTCCGGTTGATCAGATTCCCAAAGATTATATGGGGCTCGATATAGGGCCGGATACGATTTCGCTGTTTGCGGAAGCCCTGAAAGGTGTGAACACGATCGTCTGGAACGGCCCCATGGGTATGTTCGAGCTTGAAGCCTTCAGTAAAGGCACTTTTGCGGTAGCGAATGCGGTGGCTGACTCCGGAGCCCTTTCTATTATCGGAGGCGGCGACACCGATTCGGCGGTCCACAAAGCAGGGGTCAGTTCTAAAATATCCTATATTTCAACGGGTGGCGGCGCCTTCCTCGAACTTCTGGAGGGGAAGACCATGCCGGCTGTGGAAGCCCTTGAAGGGGCTGGAGGCAGATCATGAGAGGCTTCATGGTTGCCGGCAACTGGAAGATGAACAATACCACGAAGGAAGCGGTCCTGCTTGCAAGGAGCATCAAAGACGCCACGCCTCAGGTTGCCGGAGGTGACGTGGTCCTTGCTCCGCCCTTCACTTCGCTCGCAGCTGTCAATGAAATCATCAAGGGTTCCCCGGTCAAGCTTGCGGCGCAGAATATCTTCTATGAAGATAAGGGCGCTTACACAGGCGAAATATCACCTGCCATGCTCAAGGACGCCGGCTGTACCTATGTGATCATCGGCCATTCGGAGAGGAGAAAATATTTCCATGAGACCGATGAGGCGGTGAATCTTAAGACAAAAAAGAGCTTGAGCGCGGGCTTGAAACCCATTATATGCGTGGGCGAGACCGAAGATGAGCGGACAAAACAGATTACCGAATTCGTTGTAGGCATCCAGGTGAAAAAAGCGCTCATCGGTATAGAAAGTCTCGATGATGTGGTCATAGCCTACGAACCTGTGTGGGCTATCGGCACCGGCAAGAACGCGACCCCCATGGAAGCCGAGGAAGTGCATCATTTCATACGCAGCGTGGTGGGGGAGAAGTATTCAGATGCCGCGGGTAACGTGAGAATACTCTACGGCGGCAGCGTGACCGCTGAAAATGCGGGAGAGCTCATGGCTATGGAAAACATTGATGGAGCGCTCGTTGGCGGAGCATCCTTGAAATCGGAGAGCTTTGTTGCTATAATAAAAAGCGCAATGGAGAAAACAAGATGATAACAGTAATCGCAGTGGTGCACATACTGGTTGCCATAGCCCTCATCCTGATCGTGCTTCTCCAGACGGGCAGGGGTTCCGAGATTGGGGCCGCCTTCGGAGGAGGATCAAGCCAGACGCTTTTCGGAAGTTCGGGATCGTCCGGGTTCATGACGAAACTTACTACGGGCGCGATCATCGTGTTTATGCTGACCAGTTTATCTCTGGCGTTCATTTACGGGCATAGAGAAAGCACCGTGAGAAATGTTCCCGTGAAAGCAGGAGAGAATGTGCCGGCGGCGCCGGCTCAGCCTCAGCCTCAGAAATAATTGCCGAAGTGGTGGAATTGGCAGACACACCATCTTGAGGGGGTGGCGGGGAAACTCGTGCGGGTTCAAATCCCGCCTTCGGCATTTTAAATGTCTTTAAATCAAACAGTCTTTTACCGGCTTTTCTTTCGAAAACGTTCCTTTCCAAACCCCAACCGCTTTAAGTTTCTCTTCTCAGCTCGTTTTCTTCTGCTCATCAATGGCCGCATTGTGTGCTCTCTCACTCGTTTCCTTGCCCGTGACGGGATGCTTGAAATGGAAGGGAAAGATATATCCCGAAGGGTAACGGAGGCTAAAGGTGCGGGGTATATCAGCCTTGAGCAGAGAGGCGCTCGGGCCGTCCGGGGCCGCCACCACGCGTTCCGGTTTCACCCAACCTCTAAGCGGCGTACAGCTGAACACCTGATCGAAGCGGAGTTTCTTAAGCTTCCATATGCCACCCTCCTTCACGTAGTCAACACCGTATATCCCGCCAAAGAACTCCTGTATCACTCCTTTCTCTACAGGTATGGCCACTGCGCCGAAGCCATACCACTGTCCCTTTGCCGTTTGACCGTCCGGATTCACGTCGATGATGCCCTGAAGCTGCATCACCTGATGCATGAATTCGTTATTTTGGTTCTTGTAATGTTCGAAATATTGTTTGATCCGACTCTTGCCGAGATATGTGCCTGCAGCGAGCGTCAATGACGCATCGGGTCCGTCAGAGAAAAGATCGATTATCTCCCCGGCCATCCAATGTTCTATATAGTAGCCGTATGCTCTCTGCAGTCTCTCTATCTCTTCAATGTCCTCTAAAGTTCTAAGCTTTTTTTCTTGAGACGTGACCCGTTCTTCAAGAAGCCTGATCCTTGCCTCGAGTTCCTCCAATCCCATATGGTTCTCCTTTCCTGGATATTTGGTTCCTGCAACGTCAATTGTAGCCTTACGCGACTTTGACGTCAACCGCTTTCGCATTACAGCACGAGACTCAATGCCTGCGGAATGCAGATATCGTTCAATTCCCGAATAAGGCACTCGCGAGCGGTATCTCCACTGCAGCATTGAACGACGCATATTATCCACGGCACTTGTTCACGCCCGATTCGCATTGACAAAAACAGCATTGTCGGTTATACAGTCAACAGTGGTCCGGTATTGAGGAGGCCATGAAATAGTATATTCTGGCATGTGTTCAAGGTAATAGGTGTAATACCTTGAATCTATCAGCATTGTTGATCATCAGAGAGGAGCCAGTATGAATGATCCGTCAAAAACCGATCAGGAACTCCTTGAAGAAATATCTGCATTAAGACGGAGAATTAAAGACCTGGAATGGTCCAAATCTGAGATCATTTTCAGAGAGCTATCCAAACAGTCTCTTGTCGGTGTTTATCTTATGCAACAGGATGGGTTACTGAGATATGTTAATCCGAGGTGCGCCGAAATATTCGGGTACAGAGTCGAGGACGTGATCGATAGATTGAGGGTAAATGACGTAATATTGTCGGAAGACTGGCCCACAGTGAGAGAGAGCCTGATTAAGAGGATATCGGGGGAATTGCCGTCTCGCCATTATGAATTCAGGATAGTTACCAAAGACCAGGACATCAAGCATGTTGAGGCCTATAGTTCCTACACGGAGTATGAAGGGGAGCCCGCAATAGTGGGGACCCTGGTAGATATCACCGAACGCAAACGCGCCGAAGAGGCATTAAAGGAAAACGAGAAGAAATACCGCCTGCTTGCCGATAACACCGCTGATGTTATTTTCACCTTTGGCCTGGACATGAAGTACCGGTATATCAGCCCCTCGGTATCAAAAATAAGAGGGTTTTCGCCCGAAGAGATTATCGGCCAACCTATCAGCCGCTCTATGACAGCTCAAAGCGTAGAGTCCGTGAAAAGGGTTGTCAGGGAGGAACTGGAGCTTGACAAGGCAAAAACGGCAGACCCGAACCGGACACGGATTGTGGAAGTGGAACTGTACTGCAAAGATGGATCAACCATATGGACCGAGGTTAAGACGTCAGCCGTGCGCAACAGTAAAGGTGAAGCGGTAGAGGTAATCGGCATAGCCCGAGATATCACGGAACGCAAACAGATGGAAGAAGCCCTGCGCGGGAGCGAGCTTCGATTGTCTCAGGCAATAGAGCTTGCTGAAATCGTTTACTGGGAGTTTGACCTTGCCCAAGAAGTGTATACCTTCAACGATCCCTTTTATGCTTTTCACGGCACCACAGCAGAGCAGGAAGGTGGATACAGGATGAAGAGGGGGGAATACAGAAGACGATTCGTACATCCTGACGATCAGTTGCCTGTCTATCAAGCTGTACAGCACGTTATAGCAGGATACGACTCCGGATTCTTAGCTCCTATCGAACACCGTATTGTCCGCCGCGACGGGGAAGTACGACATATCGTGGTCCGAGCGACTAATGCCAGGGACGATTCAGGCCGTATCATCAAGAGATACGGGATAGCCCAGGATATCACCGAGCGCAAGCGAGCAGAAGAGAGGATTCTTCGCTTGAACAGAGAATTACGGGCCATCACCAACTGCAATCAGACGCTCTTACGTGCAAAAGATGAACAAACTTTGCTCACCGACATCTGTCGGATCATCTGTGATGAGGCTGGCTATCGCATGGCCTGGGTTGGGTATGCCGAGAAAGACGGGGAGAAGTCCGTCCGTCCAATAGCGTGGGCGGGGGCCGAAGATGATTACCTATCCGATGCACATGTCACGTGGGCGGACGTTGAACGAGGGCGGGGACCTACGGGAACGAGTATTCGAAGCGCGCAGCCGGTTTACACGCAGGATTTTGCGACAGACGGGAAAGTCCTCCCGTGGCGCGAGAGGGCATTAAGCCGGGGCTACCGTTGCGCCATCGCTCTGCCGCTGAAAGACGAGAAGGGAGAGGCTTTCGGTGCCCTGACCATTTACTCCGGGGTTGCAGGCTCTTTTACTCCTGACGAGATCACCCTGCTTGAGGAACTGACGGGCGATCTGGCTTACGGCATTACCTTCCTTCGGATGCAGGCGGAGCGGGCCAAGATGACTAAAGAGCTGGCCGAATCGCGGGCGCAGACACTTGCCATTGTCAACAGCACCGACGACAGAATCTGGTCCGTTGACGCCGAGTCTTTTCGCGTGCTTACCTGGAACCGCGCGTTTGAGGATTTCTTCAGGGTTGAACGGGGACTCGAGCCGAAGGTCGGTATGGGGCTTGACGAACTGTGGCAATCTGAATCACGGGTCATCGAAAAATGGCAGAGTTTCTACCGCAAAGGCCTCGTGGAGGCTCCCTGTACGATAGAAGATGTCACGTTTACCGGCAACGTCAGGCAGATGAATTTTAATCTCCTGAAGCAGGACGGCCGGACCCTTGGAATATCAATATTTTCCAGAGACATTACCAGACGGAAGAAGGCGGAAGAAGCCCTGCGCATGAGCGAACTTCGATTGTCCCAGGCCATGGAACTTGCCAATGTTGTGTACTGGGAGTTTGACCCGGCAGAGAATGTGTTTATCCTCAACGATCCCTTCTATGCCCTTTACGGCACCACAGCGGAGCGGGAAGGTGGATACCGGATGGAAGTCGAAGAATACAGAAAACGATTTATCCATCCCGACGATCAGCTGTTTGTCTCTCGGGCAGTGAGGGAAAATATCGCGAGAGGTACCGCTGAATCCATGCCTGATATTGAGCACCGTATTATTAGGCGGGATGGCGAGGTGCGGCATATTGTGGTACGAGCGACTGCCACCACAGAGGATTCGGGCCGTGTCATCATGAGGTATGGGATAAATCAGGACATCACGGACCGGAAACAGGCACAAACAGAACTATCCCAGTCTGAGAAGCGATACCGCGCAGTGTTTGAGAATACCGGAGCGGCGACGGTAATTATTGAAAACGACACGACAATCAGCCTTTGCAATGTCGAGTTTGAACATCTTTCAGGCTATCCCAAAAATGAAGTCGAAGGAAAAAAGAGCTGGATGGAGTTTGTGTTCAAAGACGATCAAGGAAACATGCTCTCTTTTCATCATTTACGCCGCAAGAGCCCTGACGCCACCTCAAAGCAATACGGATTCCGGTTTGTGACAAAAGCCGGAGAAGTGCGGGATGTATATGTGGTCGTCGATGTGATCCCGGGTACTGACAGGAGCGTGGCGTCATTGGTGGACATAACGGATCTGAAACGGGCCGAGCAGGAGAAAACACACCTCGAGACTCAACTGCACCAGGCACAGAAAATGGAAGCCATTGGCACCCTGGCCGGGGGCATTGCCCACGACTTCAACAATATCCTTACGGCCCTCGTGGGCTACGCCACTCTCCTGCAGATGGAGGCTAAACGCGGAAAGTCACGGGATTATGCGGACCAGATTCTGGCGGCTTCACAGAAGGCCGCAGAGCTTGTGCAGAACCTTCTCGCTTTCAGCAGGCAACAGAGAATCAGGCTTGAGCCGGTCAGTCTGCACGAGATCGTCAGAGGGACGGAGAAGCTTCTTAAACGCCTTGTCACCGAGGATATTGCTGTTAACGCACACCTTGAAGGCCAGGATATTGTCATCATGGCCGATGCAACGCAGATCGATCAGATTCTCTTCAATCTTGCTACCAATGCCAGGGATGCCATGCCGCAGGGCGGTACTTTTACAATAGAGACACAGCTTATCGACCTGGACGACGAGTTCCAGCGTCTCCACGGTTACGGGAAACCCGGGTGCTACGCGCTTCTTGCCGTCTCGGACACGGGCATGGGCATGGATGAGGCCACGAAGGAAAGAATTTTTGACCCCTTCTTCACTACCAAGGGAGCAGGAAAAGGAACGGGTCTCGGACTCTCCACCGTCTATGGAATCGTAAAACAGCATGATGGCTATATCACCGTATACAGTGAACCACACGTGGGAACGACCTTCCACATCTACCTTCCAACAGCAAAAGAAACCTTAAGGGAAGACCAACCAAAACCGGCATCCGTTAAGGGAGGCAACGAAATCATTCTGATCGGAGAGGACAACGAAGCAGTGAGGGAGCTTATCGATAAGATACTTACGCACTATGGGTATACGACACTTAAAGCAGTTGATGGTCAGGATGCGGTGGAACAGTTCAAAAAAGCCGATAAGGTTCACCTCCTCATTCTTGACTCGGTCATGCCGAAAAAGAACGGGCGGGAAGCCTATAATGAAATACTTGCACTCAAACCAGGCGTCAAGGTGATCTTCATAAGTGGACATACCAGGGACGTTGTTCTCGACAAAGGCATCCAGGACGGGGAGTTCAGTTTTCTCCAGAAGCCAATCTCACCCATCACACTCCTGCAGAAGGTGAGAGAGGTTCTGGATAGCGGGCTTTACCCGTAGAAGCAGCCCGCTGGATTTCTCATCATAATCCACGTTTCCTTCGAAAGCCCAATGCTTGCCTCGCAGGTAAAATCCTCACTCGATCAGGCTTCTTCTTGCATGTTCATTCAGTCAAGTTTGATCTCAGGGCTCGCGGGAACCCTTCCATGCGCTCTTCGGCTGTGCTATATTGATGAGGATGAGGCGCCGCGGGCGAAGAAATTGCAACCTGTGCTTGATAGAAAGACTGGGCGGGGAAGACTGTTCTTTCTTTAAAAGGAGCGAGCATGGAGATTGAACTTCGTTCATCTGCTTTAATCCTGATAGACATTCAAGTGGGGATTGTGGGCATGCTGCCGCACTCAGAGCAGGTCAAGGTCCTTGCCAATCTCGGCAGGGCCATAAGCGCCGCACGGAACGCTCATGTTCCTGTCATGCATGTGACTGTTGGTTATCGTCCCGGATACCCTGAAGTCTCAGCGCGTAATACCCTGGTGAGTAGAACGAAGAATGCTGGAAGGCTTCTGGAAAAAAACCCTGATGCAAAGATCTGCCCCGAAATAGAGGTCAGGTCGGAAGACATCGTTGTGACCAAGAGGAGAACCAGCGCCTTTTTCGGCACTGACCTGGAAATTATCCTGCGTACGGCTGAGATCGATACGCTCATCCTTGCCGGGGTGAGCACGCTCGTAAGCGTGGAATCGACCGTCCGCGATGCCTTCGATCGTGATTTTCGACTCATCGTGTTGGGGGATTGTTGCTCGGATGCGGACGTGGGCGCACATGAAGTCGCACTTATAACAATTCTTCCCCGGGCAAGCACAGTCTGTACCACAGACGAGCTCATAGCGGCCCTGCAAAAAGGGAGCAGGATGTGAGGCGCTCTTGAGTAGCGTCAAATGCTTAAGCTACGGCATGCGCCAGGCCCTTTGTTTTGGCGTGTGCGAGCTTTCCCGAACAACAAAAAACGCCATCTATTTTTCTCACGCGGCGAGAAAGTGTCACCGGATGCGAACGAAAAAATGCAGCCACCATTTGTCCGTGAGAAAATTTTTGCTTTGACATCCTAATTGTTTTTGCGGTACCCTGTAAGTATTGGGAAATACAGAGATTGGAAGAGCGCTTGTCAGGCAATATATGGATCGGGAACGTGACGTTCGTTAGGTTCTCATCGGTGATTGGCCTGACGAGGCCTTATCTCGCGCAGTGTGACGATAATTTTGTGGGGGAGTGAATGGGAAAAGAGAACGTGTCTGAAGACCAGCATGTTAATCTTGGTGTATCCGTAGAGGAGTCGCATAGAGGCCTCAAGAACCTGGATTTTTTTGCCGACCATATGCCTCCTGTAAGAAAGATGCAATATATGCCCGAGAACACAGTGACCATGGACGCCTTGTACCTGAGGACAGCGCTGACCGCGTTACGGTGTCCGGTCTGCAACCAGGAGGCGAGGCGAAACGCAAAAGGGCACGTAATGGAATGGTTCCTCAAGTTCATTGGACGTAAGATAGTGTACTGCACAAGTTGCGATTGGAAAGAGATCATTAAAGAAAATAAGTGGGAGTGGGAGACAATCGCAGCCGCTATCGCTGCATTTACTATTATCTGTTTCGCTTCAATTCACTGGATACTGCGCTAAGTAAACCTGTTCTATCCGATTAGTCCATACATGCCGATATGAATGCGATGCGGCGGTTCCGCTACGGGTTGATCCCGCGCTCCTTATTGCCTGCCCTTCATTATTCTTAACGTGTCGATAGCATGGGGCTCAAGACTCCGCCGGGTCCATGGAGTACTTGAGACGATTGTTGGTGAGCGTCAAGAGACCTTTGACAAACATTTCTTCGATGATCAGGTCGATCTCGGCCGAGTTGGCTTTATCCCGCAGAAGTGAGGCGATATGCTTTTTTAATGTGGTCCTGGTCCGGGGAAGCTTCTGCACGTTGATTTTACGCAGGTTCGCCACGATGGTGCCGGTAAAATTTGACGTGGGAAGCTGTTTGGTACTGTCGGACAGTTCGGCCGGGTTTGCGATCCTCTTTGTCTGGACGCCAATATCGTTGACATATCTGATCAGGGAATCGTATCCGCTATCTTTGGAGAGGATGATAAGCTCGACCTGGTTGTTCCATTGTTCTACGAGTCTCCCCAACTCGAAGGCGAGATGAAAATCGAGGTTGTTCTTGCCATCGCCCGCGATCTTCAGCCACTTCAGACGTTCACCGAAGCCCTGCGCCTTCTCCACGAGCTGAAAAGGTATTTTCGTCTGGGAGCGGCCCACAAAGATCAAAATATCCGTATTCGTGGTGTCTATGTGCTCGAAGTCGAGTTTCTGTATGTTTTCGAAATCAACTAAGATTACCCTCTTCATGAAATCCCCTTTAATCTTTATAATACATGTTTTGCCAGTGATAAACAAGATGGAATTGCACACCGACCCATCTTTTTGACTTATCCGGCCTAATCACCTATATTAAGTGCAACGGTATTTTCTATGGATTTTCTCAAAGCAATAACAGCAAGCGAGGCCTGCCGCATACTCGATACCTTTTCTCTGAGCCCGCGCACGGAGACGGTCCATATCGATAATGCCTATGCCAGGGTACTTGCCCGAGATATTGTTTCGAGCGAATCCATACCTGCCTTTGCACGTTCCCTTGTCGACGGGTACGCTGTGCGATCAAGGGACACACAGGGGGCGACAGAGACGAACCCTCTCTTTCTTATCAGGACAGGGGCCGTGCGGATTGGCGAGCAGGCAGAGGGGAGGATAAGTGGCGGCGATTGTGTTTATGTAAGCACCGGCTCCATGATGCCTTCTGGGTCGAACGCCGTTGTCATGCAGGAATACGCCCGTCAGGTTACGGACGGCGTAGAGATAACGAGAACGGTCTATGAGGGCGAACATGTCTGCCATGAGGGAGAAGACATTAAGGAAGGCGTCATTGTCCTTGAGATGGGCAGGAAGTTAACAGCCTTCGATCTGGGCGTACTCGCGGCGCTCGGTCAATCGAGCATCCCGGTCTATGAGAGGCCCGGCATTGCCCTTATCTCCACGGGTGACGAAATTGTCGCCGTTGATGAGATACCCTCACCGGGGAAGGTCCGGGATATTAACCGCTACACAGTAACGGCCCTTGTGGAAAAGACAGGAGCCCGTTGCGAGTTCCTGGGGCATGTGGCGGATGAGATCGGCGAGATAACGGAAAAGCTCCAATCGGCCGGAGCCTATGATATGATACTTATTTCGGGAGGGAGCTCCAAAGGCGAGAGAGATTTTATAACTGACTCCATTGAAAAGCTTGGTGGTGAGATTCTCTTCCACGGAATCAATATAAAACCGGGGAAGCCGACCATATTCGGAAGGCTTTTGGAAAAGCCCATATTCGGACTCCCGGGACATCCCGCCTCATGTGCCATGGTGGCGGTGCGTTTCGTCGCGCCGCTTGCGACAAGGCTTCAGGGTGAGACCCGGGGCCAAGAAATCACTACGCAGGGCGTACTGGCAACCAACGTGCCTTCGTCCTACGGTATCGAAGAGTATGTGCCGGTGAGATTGGAAAGGGCGGCCGCGGGCGTGAGCGTCGTGCCAATCTTCTCCAAATCGGCCGTGGTTTCCTCGCTGGCTCATGCCGCTGGGTATATCATCGTGCCCCAGGGAACCGAAGGCCTGGAGAAGGGAGAAACCGTTGAGGTTTACTTCTTTTGATAGGCGGATGTGGGGCCGCGAATCAGGGGTTTGATGGCCTCGTCGAGCGGATGCCAATATGAAACGATATTTGAAAACATTGAAGTCAGACGAAGCGGTGAAACAGGTCCTCGAGAATGTGGGGACCATCGATGACGAAGAATATCTTCCGGTCTATACATGCAAGGGAAGGATAACCACGAGGCCGGTCCACGTGAAGGTTTCGAACCCGCCTTTTATGTGCGCGGCCATGGACGGGTATGCGGTCTTATTCGAAAAGACCCGTGGAGCCGATCTCTCAAACCCGGTGAACCTTGACAGAAAAAATGACGCAACCCCCGTGAACACGGGCGACCTTCTGCCGCAGGGAACGAACGCTGTGATCATGGTCGAAGACGCCGAAGAGCATTCCGGTCATATTACTGTGAGAAAGCCCGTTCATCTCTGGCAGAACGTGCGTATGGTGGGTGAAGACCTTATCGAAGGCGATATGCTTTTGCCCTCCAATCACAGAATCACCATTCTTGATATCGGGATGATTATTTCGGCGGATGTAACACATGTCCACGTGAGAAGACGGCCCCGTATCGCCATCATCCCCACGGGCAAAGAACTCATCGACATTTTCAAAGAGTCTCTTGAGCCGAGGGGTGAGCCAAGGCTCATTGATTTCAACTCCTATACCTTAAAACAGCTTGCCGAAGAAACAGGCTATGAGGCCTTCCTGTGGCCCATCGCTTCCAGCAGGGAAGAGCTCCTGAAGTCTGTCACGGACGCCACAGGCGCGCATGATGTGGTGCTCGTTAACGCCGGATCAAGCGCAGGCCGCGAAGACTACACGGAAGAAGTGGTGAGTCAGCTGGGTACGCTTGTGTTCCACGGTGTCTCCATGATGCCGGGTAAGCCTGCCCTGTTCGGCGTGGCCCACGGTAAGCCCATCTTCGGTATCCCCGGTTATCCCGTGTCGGCGGTCGTGACATTCAAAACCTTTCTTGTACCGCTCTACGAACAACTCATGCGCATCAAGACATACACGAAGAGCATCGCCTGTGTTACAGCCTACAAGATGGCCTCCCGCATCGGTATCGAGGAGATTGTTCGGGTGAACCTTATGAGAAATAAGGGTGAATATTTCGCTATCCCTTTGAGCAGGGGAGCAAGCGCCTTTTCGTCTCTGGCCAAAGCCGACGGGATCGTGAGGATACCCGAGCACATAGAAGGATACGAAGAGGGCGAAACGGTAGCCTGCGAGCTTTTGAGAAATGAAGAAGAGATCGCGGAGCGGATTCATATTATCGGGAGTCACGACCTTTCTCTTGACGTGATGCGGGACATTATTAAGACAGACCACCCGGGGATGGACCTCATTTCCACACATACGGGAAGTCTCTCGGGCATCCTGGCGCTTGCGAAGGGGATCACACCGCTCGCCACCACCCATATCCTTGATGAACAGGAAAAGATCTATAACGTGCCCGCCATTAAACGATACCTCCCTCATAAAGCTGTGAGGCTGATTCATGTGGCAAAGAGGACACAAGGACTCTTGATTCAAAAGGGTAATCCCAGGGGTATCGCCGGCATACGGGACCTTGTCAGATCAGACATACGGTTCGTAAATAGACAGGTCGGTTCCGGCACAAGAATTCTCTTTGATTCGCTCTGCTCCAAACAGGGCCTTGAAAAAGAACTGATCAGCGGGTATGATAGAGAAGAATCTTCTCATACCGCAGTAGGGGTCTTGATCAAAGAATCCATAGCGGATGTCGGAATAGGCATTTATTCGGTGGCGAGAGCCTTCTCGCTTGATTTCATTCCCCTGGCTGAAGAGGAGTATGATCTTCTCGTGACTATGGAATTTGCAAGCGACGGAAGGTTTTCCGTATTGATGGACGTCATCGCTTCCAAGGCTTTCAGGCAAAGGGTGGACGCCCTGGGAGGTTACAATACGGGGCAGACGGGAAAGATCAAATATGAGCAAGGATAAAACCACGGTTCAGGGGCCGGGGATTAAGGATTAGAGTAAAAGGCTAGACCCGGGATGATCGCTTTGCTTGGACGATGGACGAGGGAGGAAAAAAGCAAGGCGGGGCGTGTAAAAGGCAAATTGGTATGAGTAATCTAATTGATACCTATGATCGCACGATAAATTACATAAGGATATCGGTGACGGACAGGTGTAACCTGCGCTGCAAATATTGCGTGGACGGGTCCTTCGACTTCATCCCTCACACGGAGATTCTCTCCTATGAAGAGATACTTCGCTTTGTAAGAATCGCTGCACGCCTCGGCGTAAAGAAGGTTCGGTTGACCGGTGGCGAGCCCCTGGCGAGAAAAGGCATCGGTTACCTGCTACGGGAGATAAACAGTGTAGAGGGCATAGAGGACGTGAGCCTCACCACCAACGGCGTGTTTCTCGGTGAAAAGATCGTGGAACTCAGGGAGGCTGGGCTTACGCGTGTCAACATCAGTCTCGATACTATGAAGAAAGACAGGTTCGCCTACATCACCGGCGTCGACGCCTTCGACGAGGTGATCATGAGCATTGAGAAGGCCATCTACGCGGGCCTCGACCCGATCAAGATCAATACGGTCATTATAAAAGGGTTCAACGATGACGAGATACTCAATTTTGTGAAAGCGGCTAAGAAGTGGAACCACCACGTGCGCTTCATCGAGTTCATGCCTTTCGGCGATGCCTCACTGTGGAACAGTACGGAGATTATTACATCTCAGCAGATAGAGGACGTGATAAGGACCGCCTATAATCTTATACCTTCTGTGAGCCGGGACAAGGGACCGGCGCGCATGTTCGATATCGAAGGAGGTTCAGGTAAGGTAGGCTTCATCAGTCCCGTATCTACGCACATCTGTGCTGAATGCAACAGGATCAGGCTCACCTCCAGCGGTATGATACGGCCTTGTCTTTTCTCCGATACGGAGTATAACGTGAAGGCGCTTTTGAGGAGCGGCGAGACCGATGACGAGATTGCTCAATTCGTGAAAGAGGTTGTGCGGGTGAAGCCGGAGAAGAAGCTGGAGATGGGGCTTATCCGAAAATGTCAGCGCAGCTTGCGTAGCATTGGCGGTTGATTTACTCACTAATTGCGCGAAATGATTTCCGCGCCATTAGTGAGTAATCCGCATAAGGCCTCGCTCTTTTCGCGGCTAACTTTGTCAATCAGCGGGCCGTGATTCTTCGACGTACGAAACAGTACGCCTACGAACCCCGGCCTTCGCTTTTCGCGTTATCCATCGAAAATAGCTTCGGCCAGAGAGCGTTGTTGATCCCATACCAAGGTGCATTTGATAACATTTGCCGTTTGCTGTTTTTGGCGGCCGAGCCAGGGGAGGCGAGGGCGACAATCCATGCAATGGTATTGATCGAAGCGCGTGAGCGCAAAGTCCACGTATATTCCTCGACGATTCCGCGATTGCAGGAGAGCGCCGCAATCGCGGAGTGGATGGACAAAGGCGTGGAGTGGAAGAAGCAGATGTGGATGGACTGTGAGCCTTGCTGGCGCGGATGTGTATATGCATACATGGAGCAGCGCGAGGCGAAACAGCCCGCCGCAGATGCGGTTCCCGAACACGCGTTTGTCCATACGCATAACAACCATGCTCCTTCGCCTCGTATTTTGTGAATTCACTTCATACCAGAAAAAGATGATTGTGAACAAATGAGAAATGACAGGGGAACGGGTTGTCCCGTTCCCCTCTGTATAGCTATCTGCTACAGATTGCACTCCTGACTTTTTGTTTTGACCAGGGGCGTTTTAACGCCCCTGGTCAAAACGTGTTAAAGCTTTCTACTTCATTACCCTCACCTTGTCTGTGCCTGAAAAGGGGATATCATAGTTGAACTTGCCTGTTACGCTAAAGGTAGCCGCCGGTCCAGCTGACGTACCGACGAGATCCTGCGTATTGAATTTTGCAATAAGGGTGTCACGTTCGACGGTTCCTCTGACGGCGGGAGCGCCGTTGCACCGCAGAGTACTTATGTCGATATCGCGCGCGCCATACCCCTTCCCGAGCCTGTAGGGTGGCGTAATGGCAACGGTGAACTCTCCGTGGCTCTTGAGATTGATCATGTCAGGCTTTACATCGGCTCTAACCCTGATGGGGTCGGTGGTGACTGGAAGAGTGATGTAAGAGGCCATGGCCATGTTGCGATAGATACTCACAACGGGTACAGGTGACAGGTGCGGCGTGTTGGGTGAGGAGTCACAGACGATAGTGAGTCTTATACGGTTTCCTTTGCTGAACACGTTGGAGAGAGGCAAAAGGTCAAATTTGAGTTCCACAGGAGTGCCCGGGGTGAGCTTTTGCTCGTCGGCCTCAAGCGCACGACGCCAGGGAAGCCCCATGTAGTTGTAAGGCGGGAAGACGATTTTTCTGAGCGATGCCCTGAGAGAGCCGCTTGCAACCACGGTAGCCTTTCCCGCGGCGGTTATTTCTTCAAGAGAAGCCACAAAGTCACCGTCCGTCTGAGTGGATGAAATCCAGAGATGGACCACGGGATGGCCCGTTATCTCCATATCAGCAGTCAAAGGATCGGTGGTGTAGGTAATGCCTTTGGCATCTTGATTTGCCGGGGTGATGCCGTAGAAGACGGTGTAGTCGTCCTGCGCGCTGGTTCCCGTGGGAACGGTTCGGCTCAGCACTCCGTCGTTAACGCCGGGGTTTGTACTTCCCGACGGACCGGCCTGTAAGTAGTATCTGGTACGCTTCTCGTTAGGTAGCGGCCACTTCCAGGCATAGTGCCAGCCTGTGCCTTCCGCACCATCGGTCAGAGTATTGTAGTAGATGGGAGGCTGCCCCATGATACCGTTATTGATACCTTTCAGCCAGTAGTCGAAGAAGCGAAGGTGTTCCGATACGAAGCTGAATGAAGGTGTCGATGATGTGGCTGTCAGTATCAGTTTGCTCGGGTTTCGAAAATTCTCGAAGGCCGAAATGCTGCCCCGCCTCAACCAGTTATTCCAGTATCCCATATTATAGACAGCAACGTGAGAGTGTTTGATCTCTGGCAGGTAAGTGCTTGCACTATTCTCGTAGTAATACTGACTATGAGCCAGAGGAGCGTAGCTGTCGCGGTACGGAGCGGGCCCCACGGAGCTGTAAGGCGGTGCAGTCTGGCCAAGGCTTAAGGCGAGTTGCTGGATGCTGTTGTAATAGGGCAGGTGTTCCTGCACAGCCGCATACAGCATTGATGGATAGCCATAGCTATTAATGACCGTATCTGCGTCCACAGGGGCCGCGGTCAGGTCGGTCGCCGCATTTGAAAGCTCTCCAAAAGGTCCGTTCGCCGGTATGATGGTAAGGAGTTCATCATAGTTGTCGAATGGTGTCTGCGCGGGAAAAATGGCTTTGAGGTGGGGCGGCATGGTGCTGGCGGCCATGACCTGTGTTCCACCCATATAAGAAAGGCCCCACATACCGATATTGCCGTTGCTCCATGGCTGATCCGCCAGCCACTCTATGATATCGTAGGTATCATAGGCTTCTTCCCTGGACCAAGGACCTCGACGTTGCCCGTAGGAGGCGCCTATGCCCCTGGCGTCCGCCACAGCAAAAACATAGCCGTATTTTGTCAAGAAATCCACGTAGGTCTGATTGGTGCCCTGGAGTACAAGTTTGCCGTTCGCATAGTATGACCGGCGATACTGGGTCTGTTGAAAGATAACCGGATAAGGAGTATTTGCAACCGCGCCTTTCAATGTGGGGCGATAGATGTCGAGAGCGATCTTGGTCCCATCCCGTACTGTGACATACTGGGAGGAACGGACCCACCCATCATAGAGTACGTTGGAATAGCCGCTGTATACGCCGGGTTTGGAAACCAGCGGATCAGCCGAACCGAAAGAGATGAAACAGAGTACCAAAAGAAGTGTAGCAACAATGCCAATACCAAAAGTGCGTCTCATTTTCATGCTGATCCTCCTGTGCAAAAAATAGATCTAAGCCGAAATCCACGGCTTAGTACGATGATTCTCTTTACGTGCTATTGCTTACCACCAGAATCGACGTTCTACTTCATATCTATACTGTATGTATCCGGGTTGCGTGCATTCCCGTCCAGATGGTATTTACCGTCTTACTTGCACAAATTCCCCCTCTTTTCACTGCCGTAGGGGTCTGACCGGGGGTGATTCTCCGGTGAGCGATCAACTGAGCAGCCTCCTCGCCAGTTGAAAGAAGAGGAGAGGGCTTTCGGCCCTCTCCCTTGGTGATTATTAGAAACCCTTTGACTGGACTGTCCAGTCTTGTAGTGTGCTGAGCCCATCAGGCCCGATCACCCAATCGAGTGCCTGTTGATTTTTGTTGAGGATACCATCCAGCCAATCGACCACGGTCTGCACGGCTTGGAGCTGGAGACTGGTGGGAGCAGTACCTAAGTAGCCGCCGTGGGCGGTATTCGCGTGATACGCAAGAACAGTGGGAACAGTAGAGATGAGGTTGTAGTTTGCAATAGCATTGGGGTAAGCAATATCAGAAGTCGTACCAACTCCCGGGGGACTACCTGGGAGGAAAATTATGGGACCGTATAGATTCGGGAGCAAATCTCGGGAGTGGGCAAGGGGGCCGGACATACTAGGGGTCTGCCCTGGCAAGAGGTCAGGATAGAAGCCGCTCGACACGATGACGGACGTTTTCACTCGCCGGTCGGTCACAGCTGTATACTCCGCATCCACACCTCCGCATGAAAATCCTGAAGTGGCGATCTTCTTGACATCGACCTGATTAAAGTACCACGGTCCACCACGCCAGGGAGGTGAAGTCGCCCAATCTATTGCCGATTCCATCCTGGCGGCCACGGCGATTCCATTCCCGCCAACATGAACATCCGGTTTACCGAAGGCCACAACCACGAATCCGTGCGCGGCTATCTGTTCCAGAAAGTAGAAAGCACCATCGTTGGTCTCGGTGCAGGCGCCGTTGCTCCAGATTAGGATCGGCAGCTTCTCCCGCGTGCTCCATATCAATGCTTGATCGTCCGGACGATAGACTGTCCAGCCGGGCAGGCCTGGCGCCGCCTCGCGGACGACGTCATAATACTTGTCCATAGCCAGCTCCGGTGCTTTTACCCACTCCGCAGCATAAGAGGTAGTGGTAAGCATGCAAACTGCCAGGATCATCAAAAAAAAGTAAATCTTGCGGAAAGAAAAGTTCATGGTAATTCCTCCTTGATGTTTTTCACTTGTAAAACACAAAACATCTTGTGTACCCTCGTTTCATTCACAGCGAAATTGTCTCTTTTGTACCTCCTTAAGTTTATTCGATCCTTTTGAGATCTGATGCGCGTGACCATATCGACTTTTGCTCCTGCAAGTCTTTTCCGGAGGCAATCCCCCCAACCGAATGCCCCCGGAAAAGACCAAATATCAACAGGTCTAATACTTAAATGTACCTTTGAAGTCTATCCCCCATCCCTCGGCAATAGCGTTGAAGGGGCCTTTTGGATTGGATGAAACGACTACGGATATGTGTCCCGATTTGCCCTCACCCATGAAGTGCTCTGTATCACCCTTGAAACACTCTGCATCACGCAGGAAATAGCCTCTCCAATCCCCATCCCAGGCTCTTTCCGTTTTCCATTTCAGCCATTTGCCGGCGTAGCTAAGATAGATGCCTTCCGGGGAAGCATAGAGGTCCGCAGGACCGCTGTATTGATCCTGCCGGGTGTGCATTGTGACTGTGCCCTGAAAGACGTTGAGTTTGTCTATAATCGGCAGGCTCACGTACGACGCATGTTTCTTGTCATGGTAAATGGTTACGGTTGAGTCGGGCGTGAGATAATTCAATGCCTGCTTGCTCGCTGCCATGACTACCACTCTCATCCTGTGACCCGCCGGGAAGATATACGAGGTGGGAAGAATGTCGAAGACAAGTTCCGTGGGAGCGTTCGGAGTGAGCGGGACCATGTCTTGCTGATACTCGCGGTGCCAGGGGAGTCCCAGGTTATCGAATGGGGCTTTAGCAAGGCTGCGATGTGAGGCCCGAAGCCTCCCCTGTGTCGCCACGACCTTGACGACTTTACCGTTGGCATCGATATCTTCCAGATCCGCGAAGAAATCCTGGTCTGTTGCGGTTGACGCGGCCCAGAGATGCACGATCGGCGAACCGGTCACTTGCAGGTCTTTGGAGAGAACATCCGTAGTATAGGTCAAAGACCATTGATCATAACTGCAGTTGCCCATCATTGCCGTGCATACAGGGTTGTAATTCTGCTTGTAGCTGTCCTGGCCGCCGTTCTTGGCCGTCGGAGCAACGGTGCTGAGCCCTCCGTCCAGCACTGAAACGGGATTGCTTCCTGAAGGTCCTGAGGCCAGGTAGTACTTCACATACTTCTCTTCGCCGAGCGGGAACTGCGGCGAGAATCTCCACTCTGTTCCCGTAGGGGCGTTGACTGTATAGTAGTACACAGGGGGTTCGCTCATTATTTCGTCGTCGATGCCCTTGAGCCAGTAGTCAAACCAGCGCAGGAATTCTTGGTTCAGGACGATGCCGGGGGTTGTCCCGCCGAAATGACCAAATGGCGCCAGAAACATCTTTCCATGTTTCTTCAAGTTGTTGTAGCCGATGAGCGTATCCCGCCCGAACAGATCATACCATCCGCCTACCTGATAGAAGGCAATGCCTGCCTCTTTTTCGGCCTTGAAGTACGGGTAATTGGCCGCATTGATCCAGTATTCTCCCAGTTTGCCTACGTCACTATCATAGCTGTCGCGGTATGGCATTCTGGCGATAAAGTTCAAATAGAGATATGACGTGGGTAGATAAGGGGCCACGTGCTGCGCAATCGCTGCCTCGAGCATGTCCGTGATACCGTTGTTGTTCGCATCAACCGTATCTTCGTCCACAGGGACCGTAATGGAATCATCCTGAGTTTCGCCTCCGCCGGCTGTTGTCCTGTGCATGCCTCCCCGGTACGTGGCATCATATTTGGCGTAATCGGTCCACTCGGGGATGACGGTTTTCAGGTATTTCGGCGTATTGCTTGCCGTTTCAACCTGCGTATTCCCCGTGTAGGAGGCTCCCCACATGCCGACGTTTCCGTCAGACCATGGCTGTGAGCCTATCCACTGGACGAGATCATGGCCGTCCATAGCTTCAGTCCGGTCACACATTTCCATGCGAGTGCCGTAAGAGGCGCCCTTGCCCCGCGTGTCGGCGTATACCATGACATAACCGTATTTTGTGAAGGTTGTGTCGGGATAATGTATGGTTTTGTTGGTGAGGGAAGTGTATGTGGCACGGCGGTATCCCGTGAACTGAAAGATGACGGGCAGGGGAGCCTGTTCCATCACACCGGCCTTGGTCGGCCTGTAGATATCGACCGCGAGCTTTGTGCCGTCTCGGACGGGCACATACACGGAGATCCTCTTCCAACCATCATAATCCGGAGTGTTATACCTGCTGTATACTCCCGGCTGGGTCAGCACGACCGGACCAGCTAAACTCAATGATATGAAACAAAATGTTAAAACAAGAGTTGTGATAATACCGATACCAATTGCACGTCTAAACTTCATCTGATCCTCCTTTCTTGATGAAAACGCCTGCTGTTTCTTCGTAAGATCCAATAAGCTGACACGAATAACACTTGCCCTGTCCACCTCCTTTGTCTCCACAACCCTTGAGAGGCATGTATGCCACTTAAGGGTTGTGGTTCCGCTTTTTGTACCATTGTGAAAACTGTGTTCCACGCGGTTTATATCCTTATAGATTTGTTCCGGCACTTCCAGCCGGTCTTTGACGTGGGAAGCGACGGTACGTGTATTTAATGTTTCCGACCGTGTACTCGCGCGGCGTGCTCCACCGCCTCTGCGGAAGGCCAGGTTGCATCCGACCCCAGGATCGCCGAAAGTTGTCGCGCCGCCTCCGCGATTTTTCCGCCATAGGAAGCCTCGATAGATTCTGGAAAAATGCCAATAACGAAGAGGACACCGAGCGGGTAAGCTGTAGGGCCGAGTACGGGTGACGCGAGAACCCTCACCAAAGGATTTCCTTTCCCGGGGGCTTTTGCATAGCCTATTCGCCTGCACTCATCAAGTTCCCGGGTAAGCTTTTGACGATCGAGGTCAGATGGATATTCTCCGTGAAAGAAGAGGGTACTCCCTCCAAGAAGCTCCTTCTGTTCCCTCTCCGGAAGAAACGCTACTATGGCCTTACCGGGGGCGGAATAGGTGAGGGGTACGGCATATCCGAGACGAAGGGTAACCCCCACGTCGTGGTCAGGGTCGTGCTTTCCAACGATTACAATCTGATCTGCCGCGATCATTCCAAACAGTGCCGTGCTGTGCGTTTCTCCCGCGAGACCCTCGAGAAAGGGCTTTGCGACTTCTTTGACGTGGACCCCTTCCAACGCCTTCTGGCCGATCCAGATTAGGCTCAAGCCCAGGGAGTATAGTTTGGTGCTTTGATCTCGATTGACATAACCCGACTTTTGCAGTGTATTGAGGAGAGCATAGCCTTTGCTTGCGTGGATACCCACATACTTGCAGATACTTGTCAGATTTGCCTTTAGTCCGGATGACGAAGAAAGATACTGAAGGATTCTCGTGGCCTGCTCAACGGCGGGTACGAATTGCGAATAGCTCTTTTTCTGCTTTTTCTTGGAGGACTTCACCGGTGATTCTCCATCTTTCTGCAGGCAGAAACTATTTCTGTATCATAAGATTCGCAGTTTAAGTCCGAGGCATGTCTGATGTCAAGTATAACATTGTAATAGTTAGATATAGACCAGTATAGGACTGGATTTCAGGCCACGCTTTGACGCAAACGATCATGTTGCGGCGGACATTTACGTCTGCGCCAGCTTAGCCCCTTTTTCGGCGAAAAGTTCCTTGAGCACGGAACGATGGCAATGCGATTCGTTTTCGCAGTAACAGCCCACCGAGAAATTTGTCTGGTGGGACAGAGCTGCGAGTAGCTCGATGGTTCGAGCATTCTCGGGGAGGGTCATCTCGGCGCGGTACTTTTTGGTGAATGCCGCCCATTCGGCGGGTGTCTCAGCCTGCTGCCCGAGTTTCATAGTTTCCACGCTTGGCGCCAGGTTAGGGAGCCAGACGTCATACCAGTTCTCTGACGCGAACTCGCTTTTCGGCACACCCCTCGGTGGGCGGCGGACCGTTCCGATGCGGGTGCCTTCATCTTTGGCTCTTACTGTGCCAAGCTGGACAATTCTTATAGCCATGAATCACCCCTTATCACGCCCGACCTGCCGGTGAGCCCGAGTCGTCTCACGACTGTGGACTGCATCCGGGGGTTGGGCCGGATTTTGCGTTATCCAACTTTCCCGTCAACGATCACATGCTCAACAGTAAAGAAGGCCGATGACAGGGCAGAATCTACGAACCTCGCCTCATCTTCCAGAAATATGGCCCTAAGCTTCTGACCTTCCGGAGAGTTAATGGCGGCAAGAAAATCTTCCTCTGATTCCCACCATATTTCACCCACCCCGTCGTATGCCTCGGACAAGCCTCTGATCTTCCTCACGTTCTCGTTAAGCGGGGAGTCGATTGTGTGACTCTGCACATAACGGATGGCCCTGTATGTGTCAGCGAATTCTTTGAACAAGGGGGCGTGATGGTTGAGCCAGTAGTCCTGGAACTCGGCCCGAGTCATATCGGATCGACGCCTCGCACAAAAGATGAATTTTACCATGTTACTGTCTCCTTCCTGCGGCGAGATGGACCTATGAGCGGATTCCGAACAAGGTGGTCTAGGTGACTCTTTCTCCGGTCCGTCCGCAGGCGCACGATCGGTGATTGCACCCACGAGCCTATTTTCCATCAACGCAGGTCAAACTTCAAGGCAAAAGCTTTGTGCTCGCCTCAAACGGACTCTGACAACCGAAGCGCAGAAGGCTGTCTTTTGCATTAGCTGTCGAGAAACAGAGGCTTGATGTGGCGCTCGAAGAGATTTTGGGTTACGTTGGGAGCGATAGTTGCCTCACTTGCGCGCACAAGACCGAGATACCTCTCACCTTTCTCCGCAGCGATCTTGTAACCCACATGGAGGAGTTGCCTCAAGCTCGGATTGAATTCCCTGCATTGTGGATCGTGGCGGACGGCAGCGGCATATTGTGCGGAACTCCATCGGGCGAGCTCACCAGGGGCGGGAAGTTTTCCCGAATCAATGTCAATGACCGATGCATAGGGCGCCGAGAGTTCTTCTCTGCGCGTATACGCCTCGGCGTAAATATCCTTGGCTAAGGCCAACCCTTCACCACCTGCCAGAGCGAGA